>PULL01000044.1 GCA_003550945.1 Thioalkalivibrio sp.
TGGGCCGCATCACGCCGAGACAGTTGGGCCCAATGATGCGCAGCCCGGTCTCCCGTGCGTCTTCGCGCGCCCGGTCCTGGAGGCGTGCGCCGTCGGGGCCTTCCTCGGCGAATCCCGCCGACATCACGATCGCACCCAGCACCTCAGCGGCGCCGCATTCCTGGATGATGCCGGGCACGCTCTCCGCGGGCGTCGCGATCACCGCGAGGTCGATGTTGCGGCCGATCGCGCCGATGTCCGGATAGCTCTTGCGTCCGTGCACCTTCTTGTATTTCGGGTTCACCGCGAACAGTTCGCCCTCGTAGCCCATCGCCAGGAGGTTGCGGAAGATCACGGAGCCCACCGCGTCCTGTTGGTTGCTCGCACCGATCACGGCGATGCTGCGGGCGGACAGGATGCGGCTCAGGTAATGGGGACCCATGGACGGTCAACCTCTGGGTTGGTGTTTGACGCAGTGCAATAAGACTTGTGTATCGGATCCTGATCTAATCGTCAATGAAGCGACGCGAATCCGTGCCCCACGCCGGTGCGGTTCGCCTATCCCCGCTTCCTTGGGGGACAGCATGAAAACGTTCTTCATATCCCACCCGGACTGCCTGCAACACCGGGCACCCTCGGCCCACCCGGAATGCCCGGAGCGTCTGGATGCGATCGATGACCAGTTGATCAGATCGGGCATCGAGCCCTGGCTGCGTCATCGCGAGGCACCGCTGGTGACTCGCGAACAGTTGCTGAGGGTTCACGACGCGGCCTATATCGACGCGCTCGAGGAAGGCATTCCAGGCCCGGGCCGGTGGGCGACCCTCGACGGTGGCGACACCTATGTCGGGGAACACAGTCTGCAGGCGGCGCAACGTGCCGCGGGTGCGGTGGTTCTCGGGGTGGACCTGGTGCTCGAAAACTCCACCCACACTGCCTTTTGCAGCGTGCGGCCGCCGGGGCACCATGCCGGCCGCGACTACGGCATGGGCTTTTGCCTGTTCAACAACGTCGCGGTCGGGGCGATGCACGCGCTGGAGGCGCACGGGCTGTCCCGCGTTGCCATCGTCGATTTCGACGTGCATCACGGCAATGGCACCGAGGACATCGTGCGCGACGATCCGCGACTGCTGTTCTGCTCGAGCTTTCAGCACCCGTTCTACCCGCACACCGGTGCCGACACCCGCAGCGACAACGTGATCAACCTGCCGCTGCCCCGGGACACCGACGGGGCTGCGCTGAGGGCGATGGTGACCGAGCGCTGCCTGCCGGCGCTGGAGGCCTTCGACCCGGATCTCATCATGATCTCGGCGGGTTTCGACGGGCATCTGGAGGACGACATGGCCAACTTCCGCCTGGTCGAAGCCGATTACGAGTGGCTGACGCGGGAGCTCCACGGCATCGCCCAGCGCCACTGTGACGGGCGTTTGGTGTCGGTGCTCGAAGGCGGCTATGCGCTCTCCGCGCTCGGCCGCAGCGTGGTCGCGCATCTGAAGGTGCTGACCGAGGAGTGATTCGGCGCTGGGGCGCGCGGGTCGTCCAGGGGGCTGGACTGGACTCCCCGCACGGGCAACCCGCAGGCAGGCCCAATCGCTGTGAGCGGCCTGTGGGAGGCGAGCTCCTCGGCGACCGGGCCCGGCTGGGCTTCACTCTTTCGGTCGTTTCTCCAGCAGCGCCTGCATGCGGATCAGGCGTTCCTGCAGCATCTGGGTCTGTTCGCGCAGCACCGCGAGCTCGGCGTGCAGGCTGGCGTTCTCCTCGTGCACTACCGTGGTGATGGTCTGTTCCTCGATCTTGACCTGGTGTTCGTGCATACGCTGCATCGCGTCCACGATGATCGCGATGAACAGGTTCAGCACCGTGAAGGTCGCGACCAGGATGAAGGGGACGAAGAACGCCCAGGCCCAGGGATGCTCTTCCATCACCGGGCGCGAGATGCCCATCGACCAGCTCTCCAGCGTCATGACCTGGAACAGCGTGTACATCGACGCGCCGAGCGTCCCGAACCACTCGGGGTGGCTATCCCGGAACAGCCCCGTGGCAATGATCGCAAACACGTAGAACAGCAGCACCAGCAGCCCGAGGATCGAGGCGATTCCCGGGACGGCGCGCAGCAGCGCCTCGACGATGAAGCGCAGCTTCGGCACCATCGAGACGAGACGTAGCAGACGCAGCACCCGGAGCACGGAAAACGGTCCCGTGCCCGGGATCAGCGCTATGCCGACCACGAAAAAGTCGAACATGTGCCAGGGGTTGCGCCAGAACCGACTCCCGTAGACGAACATCTTCGCGAGTACCTCGACGGTGAACACGGCGAGGATCAGCTTGTCGGCGACGCCGACCACGGGACCCGCAAAGGAGTCCATCACCGCGTCGAAGGTCTCGAGCCCCAGGGTCAGGGCGTTCAGCAGGATCAGCGCGATGATCAGGCGCTGGGTCAGATGGGCCTCGACCACGCGGGTCAGTCGCATCCGCAGGTTGCGGGTGAGCTCGCTCATAAGGTTTCGGTATATCAGTGGATACTTCAGAGCGCGCAAATGTAGGCCAAAGCCCCTGTGCGGGCAATCCTGGCCGCTGAATCCGCTTCATTCACAGCATGGATGGTCCCGGGGCGGGCCCCACCGGGTGGCTGGTGCGCGCAGATTTCCGAATAATCTGGTATACCGGCAGGGACGCCGACGGCAGGGAAGACCTGAAGCCCCTTGATTCTGCCTGAATGGCGCCACAACTTCAGATTCCTCCCGGCCAGGTGCGGGCACTGTTGCAGGAAAACCGCACCCCGCGGGTGACGCTGATCCGTAAGCGGGAGCAGGGCGACAGGCTATTCCGCTTCCACCTTGTCTGAGCAGGTGTCTGTACGCATCCGGTGACCACGCGAAAGGAGAACGAGCGATGACGATCAGGGGAATTCTGGGCACGGGTTTGCTGCTGTCCCTGCTGCTTTGGGCGGGTCCGCAGGCGGCGGTCGCGGCCGCCCTTTCCGAGCGGGCGGAGTCCGCGCGCGACAGTTGGCTGGAGATCCTGTCTTCGCCGGCCTCTCCGCTGCGGATGGAGGGCAAGCTCGAAGTCGTTGAACGACCGGACGGATCCCTGCACATGGTGATGCCGGATGTGGTGCTGCGCGATCCGTCCTGGGATGAGGAAGGCCTGGATGCGATGGTGCTGGAACTGGGTACGATCCAGGCAACCCTGCGCCCGGTCGCAGAGGAGCGTTGGGCGACGGTCTGGGAAATTCCCGGGGAGATGCCGCTGCGCGACGGGCTCGGCAACACCGTGGGGGTTCTGCAGATCGAGGAGAGGATCTTCAGCGGCCTGTGGGCCGAGGATCTTCAGACCCTGCTCGCCGCGGACCTGAGGCTGGGGGGGCTCGCGTTCACGCTCGACGCCGATGTCCTGCGTGAGGCCATGGGGGAGGACGACGTTGCCAACGGCGAGGCAGTGCCGCAGCGTATCTCGGCCCGGCAGCTCGCGTTCAGCCTTGACCTTCACGAGTCGGATCCGGGAGTGGTTTCGGGGCCGCTGACCCTGACTCTGGATAGGGTGCGGCTCGAGGACCTTGCTGGGGACAGCTTGGCCAGCCTGGGTTCGCTGCGTGTCGGCGTCGAGTACCGCGAGGTCGATCTTCCGGCGATCTCGGGATTGGCGGACCTGGCGGCGGATCCGGAAGCGCTGATGGAGCGGAATCCCGAAGCGTTGCTGGCCGACGTGCTGGCGGCACTCGGCGGATTCGAAACCACCCTCGAGGTCCTTGACCTTCGTGGCGACGAGCCAGGTGGCGGGGGTTCGTTTCAGTTGGATTCCGTACGTCTAGAATCCGGCTTCGTTCCAAGCGCCGACGGCACGCTGGAACGCGACTTCTGGATCGGCGCACAGGGCCGCGACTGGCGCTTCGCCGACGCCGGAGGCGCGCACGAACTGGCTGGCTTCGGCATGAACCTGCGCCTCGACCGCATTGCGCCGGAAACGCTGCTGCAGCTGGGGCTGCTCTCGCTGATGGCCGACGAGCTTCCTGCGCACGAACTCGCCGGCCTCTCTCAGGAGATTCTCGGCAGCCTCGCGCTCGGACTTTCGTTCCAGGGGATCGGCGGTCGCCTGGGTCCCGAGGGCCCGGCCGCCACCGTCTACGGGCTCGACCTGCTGGAATTCGGGCTGAGTCTTCTGGATCTCGACAGTCACGCGCCGGGTCTGGCTTTGAGCTACCGCCAGCAGGGCCTCACCGCATTGTCGGAGGGGATGCTCCCGGTCCCCGCGGAATTTGTGCCGCGCGCGGTCGTGCTGGACCTCGAGGCCTCCGGACTGCCGGCCGGCAGCCTGCTGGATGGCGGTGGTGCCGGAGCGGACGTGGAGCCGGGGGACGTCTTCATCGCGATGCTGGAGAACCGGACCCGGCTGGATGTCCACGAGATTCTGATCGATCTTCCGATCGCCGGTCTGCGCATGAACGGGCAGGTGCGCGTGGACGATGCCGACGGCGACGATCCGCCGGTGCTGCGCAGCCGCACCGAATTGGAAATCCGCAACCTCGACACGCTGATCGAGTACGCGCTGGCATTCAGTCCCACCGACGAGGTGCGGCAGCAGGTCGTCGGTGCCGCGACGATCCTGAAGCTGGCGGCCGAGCAGCGCAGCGGACCGGACGGCGAGGCGATCCACTACCTGCTGGTCGAGGCCAGCAGCGAGGGCGAACTGCTGATCAACGGCACCGATCTCGCACCGCTGCTGATGGGCGGCGGTTTTTGAAGGACAACGAGCAATGCCCCTTCCATGGCCCGTCCCCACCAGTGGGGGCGGGCGTCCGCGTGTGTTCCCTCAGTCCTCTCCCGGCGGGATGCGGGCGGAGAAGCGGCGCATCACGCCTTTTGCCACGCGGTCTTCGGGGTCGATCGCGAACCCTGCGCGTTCCACCGCAGCCTCGGTGTCCCGGTTTGGGTGACAGCCGCCAGTGACCCAGGTCCAGGCCGGCTGCACGCCGTCCTGCATCCGGGCGAGGGTCGGGTGGTGGTGGCGTACGTGTTCGATCATGCGCAGCTGGCCGGTCGGCTCCAGTACGCGGCGGATCTCGGACAGGCCTTTGTCGGGGTCCTGCACGCTGCAGAACACCAGCCCGCTGACGACCACCGGAAAACTCCGGTCCCGGAAGGGCAGGGCCTCCGCGCGGGCCACGACCAGCAGCGCGAGCGGTGCCCGTCGCCGGGCCCTGCGCAATGCGCCCAGATCGGGGTCGATCGCGACAGCCTGGGTGTGAGTGGGGTACAGCGGCAGGTTGCGTCCCGTGCCGCAACCCACCTCCAGCGCGAGGGTCTGCAACTCTCCGACGAGCCTCCGCCGCCAGCGTCTGAAGCCGGTGGCATCCATCACGCTCATCAGCGCATCGTAAAGCCAGGGGATGTGTTCGATCCCGCGCATGTCGGCCTCCGTTACAGTGCCTTTCCGTTGATGGACCACAAACCCTGTGCCGGGTTGCCCGGCCGGGCTTCCGTGCGCACGAAAGCGCTTCACGCGCCAGTTGACGGGCTCGGACCCGTCCCACCATGATGGCAGTCCTGCAGGTCACCGGCAGGAACCCGCCATGCGCCGCTTTGTACTGGATACCAGCGTCTTCACCAACCCCCACGTGTTCAACCAGTTCGGCGAGGATCCTGCCGAGGGGCTGCACACCTTCCTGCAACTGGCCCGTCGCTGCCCGGCGGAGTTCTACATGCCATTGTCGGTGTATGACGAGTTCAGGACCATGCGCGATCTCGAAGAGCTTGCGGCCGATTTCGAGACCGTGGTCTGGATTCGGTCGCCTCGCAGGTTCTCGCTGACGATCCCGAGCGACGTGCTGTACGAGTTCATCTACGAAGTGCGGCGCCGGATCGACCGTGGGCTGCGCATCGCCGAAGAACACACGAAGCGCGCCGGGGCCGCCGCCGATATGCCACCGGAAATCATCACCCAGCTGCGCGAGCGCTTCCGCGAGGCGATGCGCAAGGGGTTGGTCGATTCCCGGGAAGACGTGGATGCGGTATTGCTGGCGCTGGAGTTGGATGCCGAGCTCGCGAGTGCCGACGAGGGCATGCGCAAGCTCGGCAACCGCATGGGCATCAAGCTGATCACTGCCGACTATCTGCGCCGCGTGATGGAAAACCTCGCCGACGGGCAAGGGGCCACGCAGGCCGGCTGACCGCCCCGGACCCGTCTGCGCTCAATCGAACTGCGTGGCCCCGGACAACGCGGTGGACAGCGTGCCGGTCATGCGGTCGAACACGCGCTCGAACTCCAGCCGCCAGTAGCCGTCCTCTTCCCGTGGCATGCCGGGCATGATGCGCACGCGCTGGCCGCCCGTCGCGACCATGTGCGCGATGAAGTGCAGCGCATTGCGGCGCTCCCGGAAGCGGCAGCGGTAGCGATGGTCCACTCGGCCGTGTTCCCGGCTGGCGGTGACCGCGCGGTCCAGCCCGGATAGAAATGCCTGGCCGAGGCTGCGTTCGACGTTCGGGTCGCCCTGCTGGCCGTGCTCGGTCACGAACATCGCGAGCCGCATCAGGCGGTTGGTGAAATACTCCGGGGGCAGGTCCAGCAGCTGGGTGCTGCAGACGTGGATGTCGATGATGTTGGATCGCCCGGTCACATACTTCGCCCGCGTCTCGCCGAACTCGGCCTTGAGCACCAGCCCCTCCGCGCCATCGCCGTCGAGTTGCAGGATCAGATCCCGCAGGGGCTGGACATCGGAGGGCAGAAAGCGCCCGAAGATGCGCGTCGCCGGCAGCCCGAATGTCTCGATCCGGCGCATCTTCTCGGCCTGCTCCAGGAAACCGGGGCGGCTCTTGCGCATCATGTCGAACACGAAGAGCTGCACGTCCTCGGTGACGAACGGCGGCGATCCCTCGAGGTAGGGATTGTCCGGGCCGGCGATCTCCGCGCAGAGCACCAGGTCAGGCTCCCGCTCGAAGATTCCGGGCGGCAGGAAGTCCGGCAAGCGGTCGGTGCTGAACGCGCACACGAAGCCGCCGCGGCTGAACGCGTAGGCCCGGCCATCGTGTTGCAGCACGCGGATGTTGTAGCCGTCGATTTTTTCTTCGGCCCAGAAGGGCCCCTGGAACTGCTGGCGCAACCCGCTGGACAGCGTCTGGATGCGCGCGATCGAGGGGTAGCCGGGGACCACCACGCCGTCCGGGAGCACCACGCTGCCGCGTGGGAAGCCCGTCACTGTCTCGGTCAGGCGCACGTATTCGAGGCCTTCGAAGTGATGGCGTTCCGCTCGCCCCTGGGCCAGTGCATCCGCGAGTAGATATCGGTCCATGCCCCAGTGTAGTGCCTGTGCCGGCGAGTTGGGAGTGTCTGCTGCACCGGGACGGGGCAGTGGTCGGGACTGCACGGTTCGGCGGTTGCTGCTAAGCTTCAACTGTCAAAAATGGCAGATGAAGTTGGCATGAAGAGAATCGGTGCAGCCGCCGCGGAAATCCCGGCGGAGACCCTGGCGATGCTGGAGGTTCATACGGACCCGGCTGTATTGCTGGACCTCAAGTACAACATCCTGGCCGCCAATCCCGCGTATCTGAGCATCTTCGGCGACACCCCGGTCACCGGGCGCCGGCGCTGCTTCGAAGTTTCGCACGGGTACGACCGGCCCTGCGATCAGGCCGGCGAGAGCTGTCCGCTGCGGGCGACGCTGGAATCGGGGCAGGTGACCCGCGTGATGCACGTGCACCATACCCCCCGGGGCGAAGAACACGTGGACGTGGAGACCCGAGCCATCCCGGGGGATGATGGGCGTGTCCGGTATGTGCTTGAAATCATGCGGCATACGCGGATGGCGAGCCCGGGCCCCAGCGCCGACAGGATGGTCGGCCGATCCCCCGCGTTCCTGCGCATGCTGGAACTGGTGCAGCGCGCGGCACCCAGCGAAGCGGCGGTACTGCTCCTCGGTGAGACCGGGACGGGAAAGGAGATGGTCGCGCACGCGATACACGAGGCGAGCCCGCGCAGTGGCGGGCCTTTCGTGCCGCTGGAGTGTGCCGGTCTGACCGAGTCCCTGTTCGAGAGCGAACTCTTTGGCCACGAGCGGGGGGCGTTCACCGGCGCCACGGCTCAGAAGACCGGGTTGGTCGAGTCGGCGCGCGGCGGGACGCTGTTCCTGGACGAGGTGGGCGACATCCCGTTGTCCATGCAGGTGAAGCTGCTGCGACTGCTGGAGACGGGGCGCTTCCGCCGGGTTGGCAGTACCGTCGAGCAGGAAGCGGACTTCCGACTGATCTGCGCAACCCATCGCGACCTCAGGGCACAGGTCGCGGCCGGAGAATTCCGGCTCGACCTCTACTTCCGGATCAGTGTCTTTCCGATTCCGCTCCCGGCGCTTCGCCAGCGGCGGGAGGATCTGCCGCTACTCGTGTCCGCATTGCTCAACCGGGTGCGCTCGGCCCGTGGCAAGCGGTTGACCCCGGCCGCGCTGTCCATTCTGGAGCGCATGGATTTTCCGGGCAATATCCGTGAGTTGCGCAATGTTCTGGAGAGGGCGAGCCTGCTTGCGGACGGTGACGCAATCGGTGAACGGGAGATCGCGGTCGACCTGGATTTCCAGTCGGCACTGGACATCTGTCCACCGGGTAGCGAGGTGATTCCCCTGGAGGAACTCGAGCAGCGCTATCTCGGGCGGGTGCTCGCGGAATTCTCGGGAGACCGTCAGGAACTGGCCCGCAAGCTGGGTGTCTCCGAGCGCACCCTGTACCGTAAGCTCAAGGGTGTAGAACGCCAGCAAGGAAGATAGGGATATTCGGGTCTTCGTCGCCTTTCCCCGGGCCGCTTCAGAGGGTCGCATTGCCGGTGCCGGCTTCCGGCTGGGCGCGTCGGAAACTGTCAAACAATGTCGGGAACCTGACAGATGTGGCGCCTGTGCGCTTCTCTGTGTGAAAATACCACACTGAGAACTCTGTGGTTTTCCAAAAAAAGAAACACAGAAAACAAGAATATAGGAACTTTGCTGTTTTTGATGCCTTAAATGGCACGCAATGTGCTTTGACTCCGAGGGAACACAAAACGCCTTTGGACGGTCTTGGGTTACAGGAGCAAAGCATGAGGATTCTGGTCGCATCGGGTATGGCATCGCTGACAATCGTTGGAGCGATGATCCTCGCCTATTCGATCTAGTCGGTTCGGGGTATCGCTGCGGCGAATCGGTAACGCCACGTCCCCAGTTGTCGGGGTTTCGGGGTCCTATCCAGGGCGAGGCCATCTGCGGATTGGCCGGTGTACCGATGTCACCGCTGCATTGGACTTGCGTGCGCGATTCTCCTCCATCGCGCTTTCACCGCCCTTTCGGGCGGTTTTTTTTCGCCTGGCATGCATGAGTTGGCCGCGGCTGCTAGGCTTCGGGGCGTGTCCCCGGGGATCTCCGGGATTACCACGGTCCGCGCTGGACGGGCGCGGCCCATAACGTCCAGGAGTTCTTGGCCGAATGGAGAAAAGGCTTTCGGTGATTCGGGCGGCAAGGCTTGCGGGTGTGACCCGTGCCGAACTCCAGTCGTTGATCAAGGGGGGGCAGCTGGCGAGTTTCGATGGGCTGGTCGAAGTCGATGACCTGCTGAGACTGTATCCCGAAACCCGGCTCGCGGATGACCGGACGCTGGAGCGCGTGGAACAGATCAAAGCCGAGGCGCTCGGCAAGGACATCGCGGGGCGTAGTCTGCCGGATCCGCAGGTGCTGGCGCAGCGCCTGGCGCGCCTGGGCACCCAGCTCACGCGCACCCGGCAGCAGGCAGAGCACTACGCGGCGGTGCTGGAATCGCTCGAGACCCGCCTGCGAGCGCTGGAGAAAAGCCAGGACGCGGAGACCCGCGCAGTGGTTCAGGACATCAAGCATACGGTGCAGAGCGCGCTGCACGAGCGACGGGTGCTGTCCTACGCTGCCGGCAGCGGGCTCGATGGAGGGAGCTGGTGGATGAGCGTGCTCGCCCCCCAGGTTCGCCTGGTGCCGGATGACCACGAATTTCTGGTGGAGGGTGCGGACACCATCCTCGAGGCGGCCTTGCGGGCAGGGCTTTCGATTGGGTACGGCTGCAGCAATGGCAACTGTGGCGAATGCAAGGCGCGGATCGTCTCCGGCGAGGTCCGCGACGTGCGTCCGCATGATTTCGTGATCAGCGAGACGGAACGTGCGGAGGGCTACGCGCTGCTCTGCTCGGTGGCTCCGGTCACCGACCTGGTGATCGAGGTGGGCGTTGCGCGCAAGCCGGAGCAGATCCCGGTGCAGAACATCGACGCGAAGGTCCGTGAGATCGTCCGGCCCGGTCCACACGTGCTGGTGCTTAAGGTCCAGACCCCCCGGACCAGGCGGCTGCGGTTTCTCGGGGGGCAGTACGCACGTCTGCAAATGGGTGAGGATGCCGTAGAGGCCTTGGTGCCACTGGCGAATTGTCCCTGCGATGACCGCAACCTTGCATTCCACATCACCGAGAACCGGGAGGATCCCTTCGCGGTGCACTGCTTCGAGCAGCTGCGCAAGGGCGCGACCGTCCGGGTCGAGGCGCCGTTCGGGACCTTCGTGATCGAGCACGAGATCGAGCGTCCGCTGGTCTTCATTGCCTGTGACGCCGGGTTTGGTCCGGTGAAAAGCCTGATCGAACACGTGATCGCGCTGGACCGGGTGGAGGCGATGCACCTGATCTGGGTGGCGAGCGGGGCGGTCGGACACTACGAGGACAACCTGTGCAGATCCTGGGAGGACGCACTCGACCATTTTCACTACCGCCCCATCCGCGTCAATGCGGCCAGCGACGTGGACAGCTGGGCGGCGACGCTTGCGGGCAGTCTCGAGAGAATTCAGGATCCGGGCCTGCCCAGCTACTACGTGGCCGGCCCGGAGCGGTTTACCGACGCCGTGCGCGAGCTTCTCGGCCGCCTCGGCGTGTCGAACGCGCAATGCCGTTACCAGGCCCTGCCGCCCCGACCGGTCGCCCGCGGACACGATGGCGGCGACGCGATCGCCGGTTGATGCGCCGGGTCTGTCGGACCGGGACCCCGCGCTTTCGGTGGTGATTCCCTGTCTGAACGAGGCGGATTGCCTGCCACGACTCCTGCGCGACCTGGAACCGCTGCGCAGGCAGGGTCACGAGGTCATCGTGGTCGACGGCGGGAGTACCGACGCGAGTCCGGAATTGGCCAGCCGAGGCGCTGACCGCGTGCTTCGAACCTCACCCGGTCGGGCGCACCAGATGAATGCCGGGGCTGCACTCGCCCGTGGCTCTTCACTGTGGTTTCTGCACGCGGACAGCCGGGTCGAAGAGTCCGTGTGCACGGCCGTGTGCGCCGCGCTCGGGCAGGGCCGGCCCTGGGGCCGTTGCGCGGTCCGCCTGTCGGGTGAAGGCCTGTTGCTGGCGCTGACCGCCAGCCTGATGAACCTGCGCTCCTGCGTCACGGGCATCGCGACCGGCGACCAGGGGATCTTCGTCACGCGGTCGGCCTTTGACGCGGTGGGCGGCTTCCCGGAGATGCCGTTGATGGAGGATGTCGAGATCTCCCGGCGCCTGAAGGGGCGGGTCGGGAGGCCCGCCTGCGTGCGCGCAGCGCTGGTGACCTCCAGCCGGCGCTGGGAGCAGCGCGGCGTGCTGCGCACCATCCTGCTGATGTGGAGCCTGCGTCTCGCTTACTGGCTGGGGGCAGACCCCGCCCGGCTGGCGAAGCGCTACCGATGAGACTGCTGGTGTTTGCCCGGGCGCCGGTGGCGGGGCAGGCGAAGACACGGTTGATCCCCGCCCTCGGTGCGGAGGGTGCCGCCAGATTGCACGGCCGCCTTGTTCGCAGGGCGCTGGAGGCGGCTTCCGGCTCGGAGGCGGGCCGGGTGGAACTCTGGTGCAGCCCCGACTGCGGTCATGAATTCCTGCAGGACTGCCGGCGGACCTTCGGCTGCAGGCTGCACCGACAGCCGGATGGCAATCTGGGCGAGCGTATGCGTGGGGCCCTGGAAGCCGATTTGCCAGCGGTCCTGCTGGGGTCGGATGCCCCCGGTCTGACCGCCGCCACCGTGCGGGCCGCGGCCGATGCCCTCACGCGGGGCAACGACTGCGTGCTGGTGCCTGCGCTCGATGGCGGGTATGTACTGATCGGACTTGCGGTGCCCGCGCCGCGGCTTTTCGAGGGCATCGGCTGGGGCGGGTCCGATGTGCTGGAGCAGACACGCCGACGAGCCGTCGATCTCGGGCTGCGGCTCGTGGAACTGCCACCCTGTCCCGACATCGACCGACCGGAAGACCTGGTGCACTGTCCACCGGAGCTGTTGCGCGGGTTGATGCCGGAGCGTTGATGGCAAGGCCGCGCCCCCCTCCCCAAGCCTCCCCCGAAATCGGGGGAGGGAGCTTTCCCTCCTCTCCCGCAGGCAGGCCCGAAGGGCGAAGGGCAGGATGCCCGGAGTGACGGGTCCGGGGTGAGGGGCGGGGATGTGCCGCTTCAGCCCTGCAGCTCGGCCTTCTGCACCGCCCGCCAGTAGTGCAGCAGGGGCTCGGTGTAGCCCGAGGGCTGTTCACGACCCTTGAAGATCAGGTCCGACGCGGCCCGGAAGGCGATGGAGCCGGCGAAGTCGGCGGCCATCGGGCGGTACATCGGGTCGTCCCGGTTCTGCTCGTCGACCACCGTGGCCATGCGCTTCAGCGTCGCCTGCACGCGGGCCGCGTCCACCACGCCGTGATGCAGCCAGTTCGCGATGTGCTGGCTGGAGATGCGCAGGGTCGCACGGTCCTCCATCAGACCAATGTCGTGGATGTCGGGCACCTTCGAGCAGCCGATTCCCTGCTGCACCCAGCGCACCACGTAGCCGAGAATGCCCTGGCAGTTGTTGTCCAGTTCCTGCTGGATCTCCTCGTCCGACCACTCGGGTTTGTCCACCACCGGCACTTCGAGCAGGTCATCGAGCAACTGCGCTTCCATCTCCGGCTTGAGTTTGGCCTCCATCTCCTCCTGCAGGGCTGCCACATCGACCTCGTGGTAGTGCAGCGCGTGCAGAACGGCCGCGGTGGGGGAGGGCACCCAGGCGGTGTTCGCGCCCGCCTTCGGATGGGCGATCTTCTGTTCGAGCATCGCGGCCATCTTGTCGGGCATCGCCCACATGCCCTTGCCGATCTGGGCGCGTCCACGCAGACCGCAGGCGAGACCGGCGACTACGTTGTTGCGCTCGTAGGCGGCGATCCACTTTGCACCCTTCATGTCGCCCTTGCGCAGCATCGGACCGGCTTCCATCGCGGTGTGCATCTCGTCGCCGGTGCGATCGAGGAAACCGGTGTTGATGAAGACCACGCGTGCCGCGGCCTCCGCGATGCAGGCCCGGAGATTCACCGAAGTGCGCCGCTCCTCGTCCATGATCCCCATTTTCACGGTGTTGCGCGGCAGCTTCAGCAGGTCTTCGACCCGCGAGAACAGTTCGCCCGCAAAGGCCACTTCCTCGGGGCCGTGCATCTTCGGTTTTACGATGTAAACCGACCCCGTGCGCGAATTGCCCTTGCCCTCGCGCTTCAGGTCATGCAGCGCCAGCAGGCTGGTCATCACGCCGTCGAGGATGCCCTCGGGAACCTCGGCACCCTCGGCGTCGAGCAGCGCAGGCGTGGTCATCAGGTGGCCGACGTTGCGCACGAACATCAGCGAGCGGCCGGGCAGGGTCAGGGTCTTGCCATCCGGCGCCGTGTACTCGCGGTCGGGGTTCAGGCTGCGCGTGACGACCTTGCCGCCTTTCTGGAAGGACGTTTCGAGCCGGCCGTTCATCAGCCCGAGCCAGTTGCGGTAGACGTTCACCTTGTCCTCCGCGTCGACCGCGGCAACGGAGTCCTCGCAGTCCATGATCGTGGTCACCGCGGCCTCGACCAGGAGGTCCTTCACCCCGGCAGCATCGGTCTGGCCGATCGCGTGCGTGCGGTCGATCTGGATCTCGAGATGCAGGCCGTTGTTCACCAACAGGATTGCGCTGGGTTTCTCCGGAGCTCCCTGGTAGCCGACCAGTTGTCCGCGATTTGCCAGCGAGGTGTCCTCGGCGTCTTTCAGACTCGCGACGAATTCGCCGTCGTCGATGCGGTAGCCGGTGGCATCGCGGTGCGATCCGTCGGCCAGCGGGGCCGCACGATCGAGGAGGTCGCGCGCATAGGCGATCACCTTCTCGCCCCGGGCCGGGTTGTACTCGGAGCCCCGTTCCGCGCCGTCGCTATCGGGAATCGCGTCGGTACCGTAAAGGGCGTCGTAGAGGCTGCCCCACCGGGCGTTTGCAGCGTTCAGTGCGTAGCGGGCATTGCTCACCGGCACCACGAGTTGCGGTCCGGCCTGTATCGCCACCTCCGGGTCGACGTTGGCGGTGCTCGCGCGGGTCTGCGCCGGCGGATCCACCAGATAACCGGTTTCGCGCAGGAAGGCCAAATAGCCCGAGTGGTCACGCACGGGTCCGGGATGGGCCCGGTGCCAGTCGTCCAGTTTCTGCTGCAGCGCATCCCGCGTTTCGAGCAGTTTGCGGTTGCGGGGAGCGAGATCATGAACCAGCTCATCCACCCCGTTCCAGAAGGCCTCCGGGTCCAGATCCGTGCCCGGCAGGGCTTCCTCGGCGATGAAGCGGTCCAGAACGGCGGCCACCTGAAGCCGCCCGCGCGTCACGTAGTCAGTCATTTCAGTCCCTTCTTCCTGTTGGGTGATGGCGTCCCGGTGGCAGTGCGCACGCGGGGACGGATTCGCTGCATGATGCCACGTCCGAGTGTTGCTCCCAACGCGCTGGCGAGCGCCGCCTTAGCCGTTCAGCGCGGCGATGCCGGCACGGGCGACCTGCGCGTCCTGTTCGGGTTTCACGCCGGACACGCCGACAGCGGCAATGACCTGGCCTTCGTGCACGACCGGGATGCCCCCGGTCAGCAGCCCCTGCAGCACCGGCGCGGACAAAAAGGCGGTCCGGCCGCCGTTGATCATGTCCTCGAAGGCCTGCGTCTCCCGCCGCCCCAGCGCTGCGCTGCGCGCCTTTTCCGGGGCGACGTAACTCGCCATCGGCGCACAGCCATTCAGGCGCCGTAGCGCGAGCAGGTGTCCGCCGTCGTCGGTCACCGCGATGGTCACCGGCCAGCCGTTGCCTTCCGCCTCACGCTGCGCCGCGTCGAGGATGCGGTTGACCTGTTCCAGATCGAGCACTGCCTTCTGCTGCATCGAATAATCTCCATCGTTTGGCAACACGGACCGGCGGACTGCAGCGCCGGTTCCTCAGATTCTGTCTGCGTCTCGGCTCATGGCCTCGTCGACGATCTCGATCCAGTGGCGCACCGGCGTGCGGCCGGCGCTCGCGAGGTGATTCTGGCAACCGATGTTCGCAGTCGCGATCAACTCCGGGCCACCGGATTCCAGGGACCGGAGCTTCTGATCGCGCAGCGTGCGCGACAGCTCCGGCTGGGTGATGGAGTAGGTGCCGGCGGAGCCACAGCAGAGGTGCGCGTCGGGAACCGGGGTCAGGCGGAAGTCGAGGCGCGTGAGCACCTGCTCGACCGCCCCCGCCAGGCGCTGCCCGTGCTGCAGGGTGCAGGGGCTGTGGAACGCGATCTCCCGGTTGCCGCGCACCTGCAGCCGTTCAAGCGGCTCCTCGCGCAGGACCTCGACCAGGTCCAGTGCCCGGCGGCTGATTTCGGCAGCGCGGTCGGCGTATTTTGGGTCGTCGGCCAGCAGATGCCCGTAGTCCTTCACGAAGGCGCCGCAGCCACTTGCGGTCTGCACGATCGCTTCGGCCCCCGCCTCGATCGCCGGCCACCACGCATCGATGTTCGCGCGCGCGCGATCGAGTCCGTCGTCCTGGGCATTGAGGTGATAATCCAGCGCGCCACAACATCCTGCCTTCGGGGCGGCGATCAGGCTGATCCCCAGGCGGTCCAACACCCGGGCGGCCGCCGCGTTGGTGTTCGGGGAGAGCCCGGGTTGCACACAGCCTTCCAGAATCAGCATCGTGCGGGGGTGCCGGCCGGCTTCGGGACGCCGGCCCGGATCTGCCGGGCGCGGAGGAATCTTCTCACGCAGGCTTCCCGGCAGCAGGGGTCGCGCGACACGCCCCAGCGTGAAGAGCAGCGACGCCACCTGCGGCTGCACCATGCTCCGGCGCAGCAAGCCCCGGAACAGACGCTCGGGCAGACCGCGCGGAACGCGCGCCTCGATCTCCGCACGCCCAATGTCCACGAGCTTCCCGTACTCGACGCCCGAGGGGCAGGTGGTCTCGCAGTTGCGGCAGGTGAGACAGCGGTCCAGGTGCAGACGGGTCTGGGCGGTCGCAACGTCGGGGGCTTCCGGGTTTTCCAGCAACGCCTTCATCAGGTAAATGCGCCCGCGCGGACCATCGCGCTCGTCGCCGAGCAGCCGGTAGGTGGGGCAGGTCGCGTTGCAGAACCCGCAGTGCACGCAGCTGCGCAGGATACGGTCGGCCTCGCGGATATGCGGCTGGGCAAGAGCCTCGGGACTGAATCGGGTCTGCATCTCAGAGATCCGGGTACAGACGGCCGGGGTTGAAGATCCCGTTCGGATCCAGCCGTGCCCTGAGTTGCCGGTGGTACTTGAACAGCACCGGGGTGAGCGGGGTGAATGGCTCGGCGGCTCCCGGCGTGTAACAGGTGGCGTGCCCACCTGCCCGGACCGCAGCCTCGCGGACGGTGGCGGCCGGCGCATCACTCCGCAGCCAGCGCTGGGCGCCGGCCCAGTCGTACAGCCAGTCGCCGTCCAGTCCCAGGGCTGGGGTCACCTGCGGCACCGAGAGCCGCCACAGCGGTCGCGGGTCGTCGCTGGAGAAGAACGGCAGCTCCAGTTCGCGCAGCTGGTCCCAGAACGCGCCGTCCACCGCCTCGCCGCCCAGGCGTGCACGGTTGGCATCGACCGAACGCCCGCCACCCTCCAGGCGGAGGTACAGGGACCCATCGTGCCAGGCGGCACCGGCGAGTGGCACTGGCTGGCGTCCCCACTTCGCGAGCTTCGTGCTCGCACTCTCGATCGGCAGCTGCAGCCGCAGGCTGTGCGAGGCCGCCGGACGCGGCAGCACCTTCAGCGAGACCTCGGTGATCAAGCCGAGCGTGCCCTGTGCGCCGGTGACCAGCCGGGAAACATCGTATCCGGCCACGTTCTTCATCACCTCGCCGCCGAAGCGCAGTTGCCTGCCTTCCCGGGTGATCAGGCGGGTTCCCAGAACGAAATCCCGCACCGCGCCACTCCAGGGCCGCCGCGGCCCGGAAAGTCCCGTGGCCACCATGCCGCCCACGGTAGCCGCCCGTCCGAAATGGGGCGGTTCGAACGCCAGCTGCTGGCCCGCGTCGGCGAGAGCCTGTTCAAGCTCGGACAAGGGGGTCCCGGCCCGCACCGAAACCACCAGCTCCACTGGGTCGTAGTGGGTAATGCCGCGGTGCCCGGTCACATCGATTGCGGCACCCTCGACCGTGCGTCCGTAAAAGGCCTTCGTCCCGCCGCCTGCGATGCGCAGCGGTGTGCCGGACCGGTCGGCCTCGGCGACCTGCGCGCAGAGTGCTTCCGCGATATCACGGGCTGCGGCCGGGTTGCTGGCGGTGTCACTCATGGGTCGTCCTGACTGAAGGAGAAATCGGGTCTACCGGCCCAGATCCCGCATCGCGGCGCCACTCTGGAGCGCCGCGGCTGGCGGGTGCTTTCGCAATCGGGGGCGAGCCCCAGGTGCGCAAGCAGAAGCGGGCTCCTGCGCTCCGAGGGGATTTCTCCCGCGGCACACGGCGAGGGATTCCGGGCATCGTTCAGAATCTCGGCAGTTCGGGATGAGGCAGCTGGTTGTTGTGCACGTGCATCGCCCCATACTCCGCGCAGCGGGCGAGCGTCGGAATGTTCTTCCCGGGGTTCAGCAGCGTGTGCGGATCGAAGGCCGCTTTCACCGCGTGGAACAGCGTGATCTCGTCCGCCTCGAATTGCGTGCACATCTGGTTGATCTTCTCCCGGCCCACGCCGTGTTCGCCGGTAATGGTTCCGCCGACCTCGACGCAGAGTTCGAGAATGCGGCCGCCGACGCGCTCGGCCAGCGCCAGCTCACCGTCGCGGTTGGCATCGAACAGGATCAGCGGGTGCAGGTTGCCATCTCCGGCGTGGAATACGTTCGCGACGCGCAGACCGGATTCGTCGGACAGCTCCGCGATACCCTTCAGCACGCGCGGCAGTTCGCGGCGCGGGATCGTCCCGTCCATGCAGTAGTAATCCGGCGACAGACGGCCGACCGCCGGAAACGCGTTCTTGCGCCCGGCCCAGAAGCGCGCGCGTTCCGCATCGTCCCGGGCCAGCGTGATCTGCGTGGCCCCGGCCTGCGCCAGCACCTCGCGTACCCGCTGGCAATCGTCGGCAACGTCCGCCTCGACACCGTCGAGTTCGCAGAGCAGGATCGCCTCCGCGTCGACCGGGTAGCCGGCGTGAATGAAATCCTCGGCGGCGCGGATCGCAAGGTTGTCCATCATCTCGAGCCCACCCGGCACGATGCCGGCCGCGATGATGTCGCCAACCGCCCGGCCGGCCTTTTCCAGGTCGTCGAAGCTGGCCATGATGACCTTGGCGCTCTGCGGACGCGGCAGAAGCTTCACCGTGACCTCGGTGATCACCCCGAGCATGCCCTCCGATCCATTGAACAGCGCAAGCAGGTCGAAGCCCGGCGCGTCGAAGGCCTCGGAACCGATGGTGATCCGCTCCCCCTCGATGGTGACCACCTCCAGCGCCATCACGTTATGCACCGTGAGCCCGTATTTCAGGCAGTGCACACCCCCGGCATTTTCCGCGACGTTGCCGCCGATGGAGCAGGCGATCTGAGAGGACGGATCCGGGGCGAAATAGAGCCCGTGCGGGGCCGCGGCCTCCGAGATCGCCAGGTTGCGCACCCCGGGCTGCACGCGGGCAATCCGGGCGTCCGCGTCGAGTTCGAGAATCCTGTCGAACCGGGACATCACCAGCAGCACGCCCTGTTCCAGCGGCAATGCTCCGCCGGAAAGGCCGGTACCCGCGCCGCGGGTCACCACGGGCAGTCCCAGTTCATGGCAGGTTTGCATCAGGGTCACGACCTGGTCGACCGTCTCCGGCAGTGCGACCAGCATCGGCATCACGCGGTAGACGGAAAGGCCGTCACACTCGAACGGCCGACGGTCTTCGTCGCGGTGCAGCAGGGTCATGCCGGGAAGCGCTTCGCGCAGACGGGACAGAGCGAGTTCGGGATCGACCTTGGGGAGCGGGCCGTCCAGCCTTTCGTCGTACAGGATATTCATGGGTGTTCCTGAATCACTGACGGGTGGCGCCGTGGGGCGCGGATTTCCAGAATGGTCGCGTACTGTATCGTCAAGCGTACCGCAGCATCCCGTTCCCCGCATTCTTGCCGGGAAACGGGGTGCCGTTAAGGCGCTGTGCCAACCTTGAGCCGCCTGGGCGCACCGCCTTCAGAAGCCCAGTGCGGCAAGCCAGAGCGGCAGCGTGAGCGCCGAGATCAGCGTGGCCGTACCCACGGTCGCGGCCACCAGTGGGCCGTCTCCACCCATGCGGGTGGTCAGGATGTAGGCGGACGACGCGGGCGGCAATGCGGCCAGCATCACCGCCGCGACGAGGTACTCGCCCTGCAGGCCGGCCAGAAGCGCCAGACCCAGTGCGATGGCGGGTACACCGAGGAGCTTGGCCGCAATGAAGTAGCCCACCAGGGCCTTCTGACGCGGTTCCATCAGGAAGCTCAGTCCGGCGCCGGTGGCGAGCAGCCCGAGCGGCAGCGCCGGTTCACCGAGGAACAGCAGCGTGGCCAACGCAAGGTCGGGCAGAGGCAGGCCGAGAGCGGACCACCCCAGTCCGGTGAACGTCGCCAGAATGAACGGGTTGCGCAGCAGTTCGCGCAGTATCGGCTGGCGGCCGTGGCGCGCAAGGGCCCAGACGGACGCCACGTTGGCCAGCGGGATCACGAAACCGGCTAGCAGTGCGAAGGCCGCGATGCCGTCCGCCCCGAAAACGCCGCCGAGAAGGGCGATCCCGATGTAGGTGTTGAAGCGGAACGAGCACTGGAAGATCGACGCAAAGGCCTTGGGAGATGGTGCCAGCAACGGTCGTGCGGCGAGGCCGAGCAGCATGCCCCCGATCATGAAGCCGAAGCCGACCAGAATCATTGTGCCGCCTGCGCCGAGGTCGATCGGACGACTGGCAAGCGTGCCGAACAGCAGTGCGGGAAACAGCACGTAGTAGACCAGCGCCTCGATACCGCGCCAGACCTCGGGGCCGAGCATGCCCATGCGCTTTAAAAGGTGGCCGAGCGCGATCAGCGCGACGATCGGAAAAAGGACGACGACTGTTTCAGACATGGCCCGGGTTGCGCTGCCCTCTGCGTGGTGGCCGGAATCCGGCCCATAAACCTCTATCCTAATCGTCTGGGGTCCGCGGAGGTTTGCCGTGACGGATAAAGAGCCCAAACGCAGAGTATTTTTCGCCCTATGGCCGGACGCGGAGCTACGCGCCGCGCTGGCGGCGCTTGCGCGTTCGATGCCTGCCAACGGCCGTCCGGTACCGGTCGCGCATTTCCATTTGACGCTGGCCTTTCCGGGAACCGTTGATCGGGCGAAGGTGGAGGATATGGCCGCAGGTGCGGATGCGTTGCGTCTGCCGAAGCTCCGCCTGATTCTGGACCGGCTCGGCTGGTTTCCACGGCCACGGGTCGCGTGGATCGGGCCTTCGCAGACGATGCCGGAGCTGGAAGCGTTGGCCGCCGATCTGCGGGACCTCTGCGAGGCGAGCGGGGTGCGGATGGAGGAGCGCCCATTCCGGCCGCACGTAACATTGCGCCGGTTCGTGACCCGCTTCGAGTCGATCGACGTCGAACCGCTGGATTGGCAGCCCGCGGAGATGGCGCTGATCGAGTCGGGGCAGCACGGGCATCCCGGACCCTACCAGGTGCTGCGCAGTTGGCCCCTTTCGCCGGATTGAACCGCTGACCGGCTGGTCGTCGAGCAGGCCAGTCGAGCAGGCCAAAAGTTTCGGGCAGAAAAAAAGCCCGGTCCTTGCGGACCGGGCCTTTGGCATCAGCCGTACTCGGGACTGATTTACTCGGCCGGAGCCTCTTCGGGCTGCTGCGGCTGGCCGTAGGGCATCATCGGCGCGCCCCACGGGCCACCGTGGTGCGGATGATAGCCGTAGCCGCCCCAAGGCTGGCCATAGCCGTAGCCATCGCCGTAGCCACGACCGTAGCCGCGCCCGAGGCCGCTGCCGCGCATGCCCATGTCGAAGTCGCTGAACATGTCGCCGAAGCCGAACATGTCGCCGAGGCCGCGGCCGTAGCCCGGGCCGCCGTAGCCGTAGCCGGGGCCGCCGTAGCCATAACCGGGGCCACCCCAACCCGGGCCGCCGTAGCCGGGGCCGCCCCAACCGGGACCGCCCCATTGGGCGCTGGCGTGCATCGGGATGGCAAAGGCGCCGACGAGAGCGGCTGCGGCCAGAAGCTTGAGGGAGTTGCGCATGTTTGGAATCCTTTTGGTTTGGGTAGAAGGCCCTCTGGATCCGCGGGGTCCGCGGGCAGCGCCAAGGGTGGAACGCTGCGGTTGCGATGTGAGCCGTTACACCGGGGCTGGCCCTGAATGGCTTGGTTCCCCGCTAATCCATTAGAAATTGCTAATATGCAGTCAGGATACGGGAGGCGACGGGCGATTGCAAGCAATAGTTCGAAAAAATCGAATCAGAACCGCGGTTCTGAACGGGTTTTTTCATTAAACCCCGTATTTTCATCGCCTTGACCCGATATCATGACCTTGTGCTGCTGCGGGCCGGGGTGAAGGGCTGGTGGATTTAACCCCCTACCATACAGATCAACCGCGGCGATGGCCAATCGCCACCCGGGTCAAGCGCCTGACCTGCCGTGCTCCCTTTCTCTGCCCGGGGCATCAAGCCAGTGCGCCGCCGCAGCTCGAGCCCTGTCCGGCAGTGCAGCCGTAGCAGTGGTCGGCGACCGCGATGGACGCGTTGGCGAGTTGGTGCGGGTCCAGATCCCGGACATGGGGGCGCGTGTCCCCTTGAGCGCCCAGCGGGATGTGCAGCATCTGGTTGAAGTCGCAGTCGTACAGAAAACCCCTCCAGTCGACGGAGACCAGCGAACGGCACATCACCTGTTCCAGGTTCGCGTCCTGGTGCGCGAGACGAAGGGTCTGCATGTAGCTGTCGTACTGCCCCTTGCGAACCAGCGTCTTCGCGAA
>PULL01000299.1 GCA_003550945.1 Thioalkalivibrio sp.
CCACGGATACACACGGATAAACACGGAGATTGTTTGATTGACGCCCTATCCGTGTTCATCCGTGTGTATCCGTGGCTGGACTTGTCATCCTTCGGGGTGGCCCGCCGCGGCCATCACAGTTGGGACTACAGTGCCTGCCTCCTGAAGGGTTCGTCCTTCAGGAGGCCTCAGCGAAGGTGCATCAGGGAGCCAAAAGGGCGACGCCCGGGATGTCCCGGGCGTCTTGCCTTCCGCGCCTAGCCAGGGGCCGCTACCAACCGCTTATCCGGATCAGTTGACCGCTGCCAGGTCCTCGGCCAGCGAGTCGCGCATTGCCGGTGGCACGGCGTCAACGCGGTGCGTGTAGTTCTCGTGATCGACGCCGACCGCGATCGCGGCCCCACCCTTCACCGCTTCGATCATGTCCGCGGTCAGTTCGAAGCGCAGGAAATGAACCGAGGAGGTCTTGTCCTCGGTGTCGCGCTCCAGGTCTTCGTCGGCGATCGGGTAGACCCTGTCGTGGCCGTCGACCTGCACGTAGGTCCGGTCCTCGATGCCGATCAGGCGGGACAGTGCGAGCTTGCGCTCTTCGATCTCCGGGAACTCGACCATCATTGTGGCCTTCCAGTTGCTGCCGTCGGGGATCAGGGGGTTATAGGCGTCCAGTTCCTCCTGGATGCCGGCGGCGTCGAAGATCTTTTCCGCACGCAGCATTTCCTGGACCTGGTAGTGCATGGTCTTGCGGTCTTCGAAGTGCAGGGTCACGTTGGGCCCGACCTGCAGCACTCGGTTCTTCTTGTGCTGCATGATCTCGGCCCGGAACCCGGGACGCATCTCGGAATACTTCTCCAGGGAAAACAGGTCTTCGCGGCTGAGTTTGCTCACTGTCACCTCCGTTCGTTCGTGCCGCTGCGCGTCAGCGGAGCGGTCAATGATCATGGTGGCCGATGTCGGTGTAGTCCTTGTCGGAAAACAGGTTGTCCCGCAGTTCCTTGTCGAACACCTTGTTCTTGCGCCGGATCCACTCCAGCACCATCGCGGCGTGCTCGATCTCCTCGTCGCGGTTGTGCGCGAGGATGGCCTTCAGTTCCGGATCCTTGCAGGCATCGACCCGCTGCTGGTACCAGTCGACGGCCTCGAGTTCTTCCATCAGGGACACGATGGCCCGGTGCATCTCGCGGCTCTCGTCACTGAGTTCCTCGACGGGCTCGTGGTATCCAACGCTCGACATGTTCTCTCTCCTTGTGCGGTGCTGGCCTGCGCTCAGAGCCCGTAGGCCTTGCGCAGAAGGGTCAACGGATGCTCGGGCTCGCGGCCATCCTTCAGGCCATTCTCGATCATGTGCCCCGCCATCGGGCAGTCGCTCGAGAAGTGATCGGCCCCGGCTTTCTGCACGCGCGTGACCACCGGACGGCAGATCTTGGTCGCGGTTTCGAAGAACTCGCTCTTCACGCCGTAGGTGCCGTCGTGGCCCGAGCAGCGCTCGATCACTTCGATCTCGGTGTCGGGAACGAGTTTCAACAGATCGCGGGTCTTCAGGCCCATGTTCTGCACCCGCAGGTGGCAGGCGGCGTGGTAGGCGATCTTGCCGAGCGGCTTCGGGAAGTCGGTTTTCAGCTTGCCGCCCGCGTGGCGCGCCATCAGGTACTCGAAGGGATCGAAGATATGTGACTTCACGGCCTGCACGTCGGCGTCGTCCGGGAACATCAGCGGCAGTTCCTGCTTGAACATCAGTACGCAGGACGGCACCGGGCCAACGATGTCGTAGCCCTGGTCGATCATGCGCTTCATGGCCGCGATGTTGGCGTCTTTTGCCGCCGCCACGGCCTCGAGGTCGCCGAGTTCAAGCTTCGGCATGCCGCAGCACTGCTCCTTCTCGACCAGCGTGACTTCGATACCGTTGTG
The DNA here is from genome assembly GCA_003550945.1 of Thioalkalivibrio sp. Taxonomy (GTDB): domain Bacteria; phylum Pseudomonadota; class Gammaproteobacteria; order Ectothiorhodospirales; family Ectothiorhodospiraceae; genus Thioalkalivibrio. Next base: position 1,885 of record PULL01000299.1, read on the forward strand.
ATTGAAGACCTTGACCAGGTCTTCGACGATATGCGGTTCGTTGTAATGACCGTAGCAGGTGGCAAACAGCGCCACGCGGCCGGTCGTGCCGTTTACAGCCTCGGGTGCCGCCATCGCAACAGCCGCCTGGCTGGCGCGCTTGCGGCCCTTGCGGCTGTGGTACTTCGGCAAGGTCGCGTCAGGATGCACGCCGAGCGTCTTGTCCAGCAGCTTGCGCGCCGCGCCGGTGCGGTTCACCGCGTTCACGGTCTGGGCCACCACCGGGATGCCGGCAAGCGACCCGATCAGGTCGGTGCTGGACATCAGCTTGTGCGCGGCCTTCGCACCCTCTTTCTTGAAGCGCACGGCCTTCGCGCGCAGCATCAGGTGCGGAAAATCGACGTTCCACTCGTGCGGCGGAACGTAGGGGCATTTGGTCAGGTAACAGAGGTCGCAGAGGTAGCAGTGGTCGACCACTTTCCAGTAGTCGGCCTTCTTGACCCCGTCCACCTCCATCGTGTCCGACTCGTCGACCAGGTCGAACAGGGTCGGGAAGGAGTTGCATAGGCTCACGCAGCGGCGACAGCCGTGGCAGATATCGAAGACGCGCTCCAGTTCGCCGAACAGCGAGTCTTCGTTGTAGAAATCCGGGTTTTTCCAATCCAGCGGATGGCGGGTGGGTGCTTCCAGACTGCCTTCACGGGTGGACTGCGTAGGCGCGGACATGAATCCCTCCAATGTGCCTGAATCCGACAACCGAAAGGGACGGGGCCGGCCATCCGGCCCCGTCCGGTTTTACGTTCCCCGACGCCGATCAGGCGTTCAGGTTGTCCAGCGCCTTCTGGAAACGGTTGGCGTGGGAACGCTCGGCCTTGGCCAGGGTCTCGAACCAGTCGGCGATCTCGTCGAAGCCTTCGTCGCGGGCCGACTTGGCCATGCCCGGATACATGTCGGTGTACTCGTGGGTCTCACCGGCGATCGCGGTCTTCAGGTTGGCCTCGGTGCCACCGAAGGGAAGCCCGGTGGCAGGATCGCCGCAGGACTCCAGGTACTCGAGGTGGCCGTGGGCGTGGCCGGTCTCACCTTCCGCGGTCGAACGGAACACGGTGGCGACGTCGTTGTAGCCTTCCACGTCCGCCTTGGATGCGAAGTACAGGTAGCGGCGGTTGGCCTGGGATTCGCCGGCAAAGGCTTCCTTGAGATTCTGCTCGGTCTTGCTGCCTTTCAGTTCCATCGTGTCACTCCTCTGTCACTGGGTTTTGCTACGTTAGACGGCTGCGCGCGACTGCCCGCCGCCGTTACGGAATTTAGACTCTGTCTAAACCGTGGGCCGACTTTAGACTCGGTCTAAACCTTTGTCAACCTGGAACGGGCCCGGTTCGGCCCCGGCCAGGCTTTCCAGATGCGCCCGGATTCGGTACCTTTTCAAGTTTCCCCAAGCCATCGTTCCCCATGCCAACCCCTCCGCCCGAATCACCGGCCGCCTTCGAGGCCGCGATGGACGCACTGGAACAGCTCGTCGCCCGCATGGAAGCCGGCGACCTGCCGCTCGAGGAGTCCCTGCGGGAATACCAGCGCGGCATGGAACTGGTCCGCTCCTGCCAGGAGGCCCTGGACGAAGCTCAGCGCCGAATCGACAGCGTGATGGCATCGTCGGCGCCATCCGAAACCGGCACTGTTGACCTTAATGACTCTACAAAAGTTCCGGATATTCCCGACCCGAACGACACCCCCTTCTGAACCGGCCCCTTCTTCGTGAACCAGCGCATCGAAGCCTACCAGAAGCGGATCGAGGGTTTTCTGCAGCAACTGCTCGACCCCTCGCCCACGCCGGTCCCCGACCTGCTTGCCGCGATGCGCTACTCCACCCTGGGCGGTGGCAAGCGCCTGCGGCCGCTGCTGGTCTACGCCACCGGCGAGGCGCTGGCCACACCGGACACCGCGCTGGACCGGATCGCGGCCTCTGTGGAAATGATCCACGTGTACTCGCTGATTCACGATGACCTGCCGGCGATGGACGACGACGATCTGCGCCGCGGCAAGCCGACCTGCCACCGGGCCTACGGCGAAGCCCTGGCGATTCTGGCCGGCGACGCGTTGCAGGCGCTCGCCTTCGCGGTACTCGTCGATGAGGCGATCGGACTGGACGCCGACGCGCGGCTGCGCCTGATGCAGGAACTCGCCGATGCGGCTGGCGTGCGCGGAATGGCGGGCGGACAGGCGATGGACCTCGCCGCGCAGGGCAAGGCGCTGAGCCTTGAAGAACTCGAGACCATGCACCGACTGAAGACGGGTGCGCTGATCCGCGCCTCAGTACTGATGCCGGCCCGCGCGAGTGGCACCGACCCCGGTCTTGCGCAAAGCCTGGGCGCCTACGCGGACTGCATCGGACTCGCGTTCCAGATTCGCGACGACGTTCTCGACGTCGAGGGGGACCCGGCACTGATGGGAAAGGCCTGCGGCGCCGACAGCCTGCTGGAAAAGGCCACCTTCCCCGCGCTGCTCGGACTCGAGGCCTCGCGCCGCCGTGCACGCGAACTCGTCGAGCAGGCACTCGATCACTTGCAACCCCTTGGGCCGGAGGCCGATTTGCTTCGCGTGCTCGCCCGGTACATCGTAGACAGAATGCATTGAACAGGGCCCCTTGATGGACCACCAGCGACAGCGCGGCCGCAGCAGCGCCCGCCGACCCGGTTCCCGGGCTGGAACACGATTGGGTGGGTTCGAGGCGCGCGTTTCCGCTCCGGCGGCACGCGGGTGCCGGCGATGAGTGCCACACCACTACTGGACGGCATCCGTTCGCCGCAGGATCTGCGCGGGCGGCCGATCGCAGAACTCAACGAGATCGCGCTGGAGCTGCGTGAATTCCTGATCGCCACGGTATCCAGAACGGGTGGGCACCTCGCGGCGAACCTCGGAACCGTGGAGCTTGCGCTGGCGCTGCACTACGTGTTCGACACGCCGCAGGACCGCATCGTCTGGGACGTGGGCCATCAGGCCTATGCACACAAGATCCTGACTGGCCGTCGCGGCCAGATGGGCACGCTGCGCCAGTACGGCGGCATCGCCGGCTTCCCGAAGCGCGACGAGAGCGAGTACGACACCTTCGGCGTCGGGCACTCGAGCACCTCCATCAGTGCGGCCGCGGGCATGGCGATCGCCGCCGCGCGGGCCGGAAGCCGGAATCACCACGTCGCCGTGATCGGCGACGGCGCGATGACCGCGGGGATGGCCTTCGAGGCGCTGAATCACGTCGGCGAACTCGACTGCAACCTGCTGGTAATCCTGAACGACAACGAGATGTCGATTTCCCCGAATGTCGGGGCCATGAGCCAGTATCTCGCGCGTCTGTTGTCCGGGCGCCTGTACTGCAGCGTGCGTGAAGGCTCCAAGCGGGTGCTGGACTTGGTGCCGCCGGTCAAGGTGTTTGCGCGCCGCGCCGAGGGACACGTGAAGGGGATGATCACCCCGGGCACCCTGTTCGAGGAACTCGGGTTCCGCTATTTCGGGCCGATCGACGGGCACGACGTCGATGCGCTGGTGGCGATGCTCGGCAACCTCCGGGAAATCGATGGCCCGCGCCTGCTCCACATCGTGACCCGCAAGGGGCACGGCTACGCGCCGGCCGAGGACGACCCCTGCCGGTATCACGGCGTGGGCAAGTTCAGCCCGGAGGACGGGATCCCCTCGGGCGGGAAGGCCAAGGCACCCACCTACACCGACATCTTCGGCACCTGGCTATGCGACCAGGCGCGCGCCGACCCACGCCTGATGGGCATCACGCCGGCGATGCGCGAGGGCTCCGGGCTCGTCCGGTTCTCCGAGGAATTCCCGCAGCGCTATTTCGACGTGGGCATCGCCGAGCAGCACGCGGTCACG
>PULL01000319.1 GCA_003550945.1 Thioalkalivibrio sp.
GCGGCTGGGAAGCCGCTGCCAAAGCGGTTCGATCGGCTGGAACGCACAGGCGGGTCTGAGCCCGGGTTGGGTTGCCGCTGGGGTGTGCGCTGGGGTGTCCGCTTCCAGCGGTTCGACCGTGCCCGTTGCGGGGGCCGGCATCGGGATCCTGGGCTTTTGCGGCATCATCGCCTCCTGGATTCCTGGCTGCGGTTGTGTCCGGGCAGTGCTCGCTGGGTGGGCTCCCCGCCCCCAATCCCAACCTGCCCCGGCGGGCGTGGGAGGGGATTCCAATGCTGCAAGGGGTGCGCATCGCTTGTTCTCGACTCGAGGTCCGGCCTGAGAACCGCCGGCGATCGCCCAACCGCACACCTACGCCAATCTACGTGCGTTCGTCTGTGAAGAAAAACAGGCACAAAAAAGCCGGGGACGAGCCCCGGCTCTTTCCGGCCTGCAGCCGGGTCGGCATCAGCCGATGGTGACCTCGACGCTGTCGCTCTCACCCTTGTTGTCGCTCCAGGCGAGCTTCAGGGTGTCGCCCTTCTGGCCTTCGAACTGGAACTGGTAGAAGGGGTTGCGCGAGATGGTGGCACTCCACATGGCGGTCATTACCCGGGTGTCGCCTACATCGGCGGTCACTTCTTCGATGTAGTGGGCCGGGATCAGGTTGCCGGCGCTATCCTTGCTGGTGCCGGTTTCCATCGGATGGGTCATCAGAGCGCGTACGGTCACTACGCCGCCGCTCTCCTGGGCGCGAACACGAATGGTAGACATTACATTACCTCCAAGTCAGGGAATAGTCGGTTCGTGAGTGTCGTACGATCAGCCGCCGCAGCCACCGATGGTGACCTTGACTTCACGTGCTGCGCTGTACCAGTTGCCGCCCGAGCGCACGGCCGCGACCACGTCCGAGGAACCGGCCATCTTGATGCGGGTGGCAAACATGGGTGCAGCGCCCGCACCCAGAACGTACTTGCAGGTAAACGGCGCACCGTTTTCGACGACGAACAGGGCCATTTCGTCCACGTCGCCCATGCCGGTCTCGACGGTCACGGGAACGACCATGCCGTTCTCGGCGATCTCGGGAGCGGTGATATCAATATCGCCCTCTGGCAGATCGGTTTTGCCCAGTGCGGCTTCCATGGCCGCGCTGAAGTCGCGGGCGGCGAAGGCATCGGCGGGGCGTGCAGCCGCCAGAAGCTGGCTGGGGGTGAGCAGGCCTGCCCCAACGGCTACACCGACGGTGCCGGCAGCCAGGGTGCCTTTCAGAAAGACACGGCGCTTGTTGCTAGTCATGGAGATCTCCTCTCATCTTTGGATCGATCCGGAACATCCGGGGCGTTGGGTTGGAAACGCCTGTGGTACGGACGACAACTAAGACAAATCTATTCCCGTGGCGGTTCCGCAAAAAAGCCGTCAGACGTTCACCCCGCCGCCAGCGCCAGCACGCCGGCGCCTCTGGGTGGCGCGCCTGACCGCTACCCAAGGGCAGCGAACCAACGAGTCTAGACCATTTGCGCGCCATCGTGCGGAATGCAGCGCCGGGCGCTCCGCTTTACACTAGCGGCACCCCCCCGCCGATACCCGCCATGATGCCCTGCAAAGCACAGCTCGCCTTCATCGCCCTGATCGTAATCCTCGGCTCCATGCAGATGCTCGCCAGCTGCGGCCAGAAGGGTGACCTGTACCTGCCTGGGGATGCCCCAGAGGAGCGCCGCTGATGGACCATTTCGAGTTGCGCCACGGTGTGCTGCACTGCGAGGACGTGGCACTCGATCGCCTGGCCGAGGAGGTCGGGACCCCGGCCTACGTCTATTCCCGCGCCACGCTGACACGGCATTACCGTGCCTTCACCACCGCGCTCGACGGTGTCCCGCACCGGGTCTGCTTCGCGGTGAAGGCCAATTCCAGCCTCGCGGTGCTGAATGTGCTGGCGCGCCTGGGTGCCGGGTTCGACATCGTGTCCGGCGGCGAGCTGGAGCGTGTGCTGCGCGCCGGCGGTGCGCCGGAGGGCATCGTCTTTTCAGGGGTCGGCAAGACCGCGGACGAGATGCGCCGCGCGCTGCAGGTGGGCATCCACGGCTTCAACGTCGAATCCGGATCCGAGCTGGCGTTACTGAACCGCGTGGCCGGCGAAATGGGGCTTCGGGCCCCGGTGTCGATCCGGGTGAACCCGGACGTCGACGCCAGAACCCATCCGTATATCGCCACCGGCCTGCGCGAAAACAAGTTCGGGGTCGATGTCGACGCGGCGATGGAACTCTACCGCGTGGCGGCCGCGATGGACCACGTGGACATCCGCGGAATCGGCTTTCACATCGGTTCGCAGCTGACCAGCCTGACGCCGTTCACGGATGCGCTGACGCGTGTGCTGGCGCTGGTGGACAAGCTCGATGCCGAGGGCGTTGCGCTGGAGCACATCGATGTCGGCGGCGGGCTCGGCGTGCGCTACCGGGACGAGGCGCCGCCTCGGCCGGCCGAGTACGCGGCCGCGATCCGGGAGGTGCTCGCGGACCGGCCCCTGAAGGTGATGCTGGAACCCGGGCGGGCGATCGCCGCAAACGCCGGCGTGTTCCTCACCCGCGTGCAGTTCCTGAAGCACACCGAGCACAAGGACTTCGCCATCGTCGACGGCGCGATGAACGATCTGATCCGCCCTGCGTTGTACGGTGCCTGGCAGGAGATCGTTCCGGTGGTGCCGCGCTTCGGGCTGGAGCGCATCTACGACGTGGTCGGGCCGGTCTGCGAGACCGGAGACTTCCTCGGGCGCGAGCGTGAACTGACGCTGGCCGAGGGCGACCTGCTGGCGGTGCGTTCCGCTGGCGCCTACGGCTACGTGATGGCCGGGAACTACAACAGCCGCCCGCGGCCGCCCGAGGTGATGGTGGATGGCGACCGCTTCCAGATCGTGAACCGGCGCGAACAGGTGGATCACCTGATGATGCGCGAGAGCATGCTGCCCCCGGACGCCTGATGGAACGCCGGCACGAACCCGAACCGGTGCTCGAGGCGCAGCCCGGCTGCGCGTCCATGCAGGCCGGCTTCAGCGGGCCTGGCGAGGCTTTCGCAGGACTGTTCGGCGATCGCTTCCCCGAGGCCGCCAGCAGACGGCTGGTCGCGGCATGGAGCTGGCTGTGAGCCGGGAGCTTCTGCCTCCGCAGCCGGGTGCCGCCCTGCGCGGACTCCCGTTTGCGAAGATGCATGGGCTTGGCAACGATTTCGTGGTGCTCGATGGCGTGCGCCGGCCGGTCGATCTGTGCCCCGATGACGTGCGCTTTCTCGCCGACCGGCACTTCGGGATCGGCTGCGACCAGGTGCTGCTGGTCGAGCCGCCTTCCGACCCTGCCACGGCGCTGTTCCGTTACCGCATTTACAACGCCGACGGCGGCGAGGTGGAGCAGTGCGGCAACGGTGCGCGCTGTTTCGCTGTGTTCGTGCGCGAGCAGGGTCTGACGCAGGCCGACATCATTGCGGTGGAGACGCTGGCCGGACGCATCGTGCTCGTCGTGGAGCCGGATGGCCGGGTGCGCGTCGACATGGGCAGGCCCCGCTTCGAGCCCGTGGAGATCCCGTTCCTTGCCGACGCCGTCGCCGAGCGTTACGAGCTCGAGGTCGACGGCGCGACGCTTACGGTCGGGGCGGTTTCGATGGGCAATCCCCACGCGGTGATTCTGGTCGACGACGTGGGAGCGGCCGCGGTGAGCCGGCTCGGCCCGCTGGTCGAGCATCACCCGCGCTTTCCGAATCGCGTGAACGTTGGCTTCGCGGCCATTCGCGGCCGGGACCGCATCGATCTGCGGGTATACGAACGCGGGGTTGGCGAGACGTTGGCCTGCGGCACCGGCGCCTGTGCGGCGATGGCCGTTGCGCGGCGCCTCGGGCTCGTCGACGCGCAGGTGCGGGTGGACCTGCCCGGCGGAAGCCTTGTGCTAAGCTGGAGCGGCTCGGGCACGGACCCCGTCTGGATGACCGGCCCGGCCACCACCGTATTTCAGGGTCGAATCGAACCATGACTGCCAGTTCTCCGCGCACCGAACCGGATTTTCCCACCGAGGACGCCGTAGAGGCCTTCCTGCGCCGGCATCCTGACTTCTTCGAACGCCACCTGCCGCTGCTCGACGTGCTGCGCCTTCCTCACCCCTCGGGCGGGTCGGTGTCGCTGGTCGAGCGCCAGGTCGCGCTGCTGCGGGACAAGAACCGGTTTCTCGAACAGCGCATGGCGGAACTGGTCGAGCGCGCGCGCGAAAACGAGCGCATGGGCCTGCACCTGCATCGGCTCGCCTGTACGCTGATGCACGCAGAGGGTCTGGATGCGGTGCTGGCGCTCACGCAGGAGGCGCTGCGAGACGAGTTGAAGGCCGAGCTGGTCAGCATCCGGCTGGTCACAGAAGACAGCAGCGATCTGCACCGGCTCGCGCCCGTAGATCTGGAGCCGTTCGAGGAGCTTTTCGCGCGCGGCCGGGCGCTGTGCGGGCGCCTGCCGAGACCGGCGCTCGACGCGCTGTTCGGCGACGACGCCGCAGCGATCGGTTCTGCGATCCTGATGCCCCTGTCGGTCGATGGCCAAAAGATCGGCGTGCTCGGGCTCGGCAGCCGTTCGCCCGAGCGTTTCCTTCCGGACATGGGCACGTATTTCGTCACCCACCTCGGTGAACTTCTGGCCGAGGCCATCTGCTGCCATGACGCCCGCTCCTGCGCCACCGGGTAGCACCGCCGGCGGCGCTCTGGGGCAGCGGGACGCGACGGTACAGGCCTTCCTGGACCATCTCCGCCGCGAACGCGGCCTTTCGCCGCACACCGTGACCGCGTACGGGCGCGACCTCGATCGGCTGCGCGCCGGTTTCAGCGGGGGCTGGCAGGACCTGGACCCGGCTGCGTTGCGTCGCATCGCCGCGGGCATGGCGCGTATGGGTCGCAATCCCCGCAGCATCCAGCGGTTCCTTTCGGCGGCGCGCAGTTTCGGGCGCTGGGCGGTGCGCGAGGGCCTGCTGGAGAGCAGCCCGGCCGCGTCACTGCGTGGTCCTCGGCCGAGGCGGCCGTTGCCGCGCGGGCTGGACGTGGACCAGGCGGCGCGCGCGATGCAGCAGCCCGCGGACCGGACGCTGGACCGGCGCGACCGGGCGATGCTCGAACTGTTTTACTCTTCTGGGCTGCGGTTGTCCGAGCTGACCGGGCTGGATCTCGGTAGCCTGGATCTCTCCGACGGTCTGGTGCGGGTGCTGGGCAAGGGCCGGCGCGAGCGCACGGTTCCGGTGGGGCAGATGGCGCGCGAGGCCCTGAAGGACTGGCTCGCGGTACGCCCCGAATGGGCGGACACCGGCGAGACGGCGCTGTTCGTGTCGCGACGCGGCCGGAGGCTGGGCAACCGCGCGGTGCAGGCCCGGCTTGCCCTTGCGGGACAGCGGGCCGGTCTCGGTGAGCGCCTGCACCCGCACCGGCTGAGGCACGCGTTCGCCAGCCACCTGCTGGAGTCCAGCGGCGAGTTGCGTGCGGTACAGGAGCTGCTGGGTCACGCGGATCTCGCGACCACCCAGATTTATACCCATCTGGATTTTCAACATCTCGCGCAGGTCTACGACCAGGCGCATCCTCGCGCCCGGCGCAAGGGTGGCGGCCAGACCGCCTAGGGGCAGCCCGCGCGAGCAGGAGGACATTTCTTGGAACAGTTTCGCGGAACCACCATCGTCAGCGTGCGGCGCAACGGCGAGGTCACGCTCGGCGGGGACGGACAGGTATCGCTGGGTAACACGGTGA
>PULL01000055.1 GCA_003550945.1 Thioalkalivibrio sp.
CGGCGACTCTCCCGTGGCGTACGAGGACAGCAGGCAGCGGCCTTCGGCCATGATGCACAGGGAGCCGAAACCGAAGACCTCGATCTCGACCTCCGACTCGCGCGCGGCGGCCGCGACCTGTGCGAGCGAGAGTACCCGCGGCAATACCGCGCGCCGGATTCCGAACTGCTCCCGGTAGAAGGCCAGGGCTTCGGCGCTCGTGGCCGAAGCCTGCACGGACAGGTGCCGGGGCAGTTCGGGATAGCGGTCGGCCGCATAACCGAGCACGCCGGTGTCGGCGATGATCACTCCGTCGACGCGCAGTGCGTTCGCCTGGTCCACGGCCGCTGTCCAGTGCCGCCAGCCTTTGGGCTGCGGATAGGTGTTGATCGCCATCAGCACCCGACGTCCACGCGCATGGGCATACTCGATGCCCTGCGCGAGCGACTGGGCCGTGAAGTTCAGGCCTGCGAAGTGGCGCGCATTGGTGGCGTCGCGCAGGCCCGTGTACACCGTGTCGGCCCCTGCGTCCACGGCCGCGCGCAGGGCGGGCAGGCTACCAGCGGGACAGACGAGTTCCATGCGCGTGCTCCGCTGGTGTCAGGAATCCGGGGCGGACTGGGGGTGGCGTGACATGCGGTCCCAGTCGATGGTGACGCTGTCCACCGAATGGCAGGGCAAGGTGCCGGCCAGTTCGAAGATGTCAGGACGCCCGTAGTGGCCGTTGGCCAGGCGGTACACCGTGACGGTGCGGTCGGTCGGGTGCACGAACCAGCACTCCGGTACGCCGGCGCGTTCATAGGCGCCGAGTTTCACCGTCTGGTCGTGAGCGGCAGTCGCCGGGGAGAGCACTTCGATCACCCAGTCGGGTGCGCCCCGGCAGCCGCGCTGGTCGATCTTTTCGGAATCGCAGACGATCGTCAGATCGGGCTGCACGACCGTATCAACGGCCGCGTCCGCTTCGTCGCCGCGCGGCAGGCGCACGTCGAAGGGTGCGATGAAAGCCTCGCAGCGGTGACCGTCGAGTGTATCCGCGATCTGGCGAAAGAGATCCCCGACCAGCCGCTGGTGGTCGACCGACGGTGCCGGCGCCATCAGGTAGGCCTCGCCGTTGATCAGTTCATAGCGAACGTTCTCCGGCCAGGTGAGGTATTCGCCATAGGTGTGAAGCTTGGAATCCCTCAAGGGCAGTCCCATCACACTTCTCCCATTACACGCGGCTACCGGATTTTTCAGCCTCACCCAAGGATAGCAAAGTCGGATCCTGGACTCCGGCGCGGGCGCCTTGGCTGGCAGCCAGCGGTCACTGTCGATGCAGCGGTGTTCGGGTTTGGCGCGGGGCGTTCAGATCAATGCAGCGCCAACGCCAACAGCGGCACCGATCAGCGCGCCGATCAAGCCGCAGACCAGCGAGCGCAGGGTGAACCACTTCGTGCGCGCACCCAGCGAGCAGGCGATGTAAAACGCCAGGAAGCCGAGGGCGGCCAGGACGAAAACCTCCCGCGAGAGCAACACATCCATCAAGGTATTCATGGAGTCTCCGTGACTAAGGGACTAACGGGGCTGAGAACCGGGGCGGCCTGCGCCACCCGGCAAGAAGAAAGCCTCTCCCGGCGGAGGGCGCTGCGCGTCGAGGCACCAAACAGAGGCCTTGCCGATCACATTTGCAACGTGGGGCTGGTCATTGCTGGCCTCGCCCACGCCGGCGCCAGACACGCGGATGCTCGACCCGCCGCAGTTTGTCGAATACGTGCAGCAATGCCTGCCAGGGATGGCGCAATGGCATGCGGGGTCCGGCATAGCGCATCACCTCCCGGACCTGCTCGCGTTGGGTGCGCTTGTAGCAATGCACCGGGCAGTGGTTGCAGGTGGGTTTGTCCTCGCCATACGGGCACTTCACCAGGCGCTGCCCCGCGTACGCGAGCAGGGTTTCGCATTCCGCACAGAGCCCCCTGGCAGTGGACCGATCGGCGTGGTGATCCGCGCACCAGATGCGGAACATGCTCTCGATCGTTCGGTATTCGCGCCGCAGGCGCGGCGTCTGCGGTATCGCCGGCGTGTCGCGGCTCGATCGGTCGCTCATTCTCCGGCCCTCCTGCCCGAAAAGTCTCCGGCCGTGCCCGGGATCTTGGCCTCCGCGCCGGTGATCGCGCCATGATTATGGTCAACCGGGGTTCCAGGCGTTTTCGACGCTTGGTGCAAACGCAGCAGCCAGGGCAGAAACGCGATCACGACCAACGCCTCGAGTGCGCCCACGAGCACGAACACCCCGGGGTAGGGCGCCCAGCCGGCCGCGCGCAGCAGGGTCAGTGCACCCACTCCCACCAACGGTCCGAGCATGAACCCGATCGAACCCGACAGGTGGAATCCGCCCATTGCGGTGGCCCGCTGAGAGGGTTCCGCGATCCGGCTGACGAGCACCAGCGAGGGGGCGAACATCAGCGCGGCCACGACCCCGCCCAGCGCCATCACGGGCAGTATCCAGTCCGGCGGGGCGAAGCCGAGTGCCGCGAGGAACAGCCCGTAGAGCAGGCTGCCTGCCGCCATCATCACCACCGGATCCCAGCGCTGGCAGAGCAGTCCTGCCGGATAGGTCAGGATCGCGAACGGCAGCAGGAAGGCCGCCATCACCAGGCCGATCCGGACCGGGTCGAAGCCCAGCACCGTCGCGAAATAAAGGGAGACGGTCGAAATGATGAAGCCCACCGTCAGCCGGTCGACGAACGTAAACGCGTAGGGAACCAGCAGCGCGCGCCGGCGCAGCGCCAGCATCAGCAGTTCGCGCAGGCGCTCCGGACGGCGCCCGATCGGCGCATCGCGCAGCACGAGGGCTGCGAAAATGGCGAGCACGAGCATCAGCGCGCCGCCCCAAAGGAAGACCGCCTCAGGCGATTGCGCGCCCAGACGGCCGCCAAGCACCGCCCCACTGGCGACGCCGAGACTCATGGCCGCCCCGACCATGCCCAGTGCCCCGCCTTCACGTCCACCCGGGGCGCGGTCGGCCGCGAGCGTCATTGCGAGGCTGAGCACCGTCATGTGGGCGCAGCCCTCGATGAACCGCAGCCCGAGCTGGACACCGTATGGCCAAGGCCCGAGCATCAGCAGCAGCACCAGCCCGTTCACCAGCAGTGCCGGGACGATCAGCCGCTTGCGCTGGCCCAGTCGATCCGACCACAGGCCCGCGATCACCGCGAATACCAGCGCGCCGGCCATGTGCGCGGACATGAACAGGTGACGGTCGAGTTCCGAGAGGCCGGGATAGCGGCCCTCGGTCAATTCGTGCAGCAGCGGGACCATGGCAGTCACGGGCAGCATCAGGAAGAAAATGCCGAGTGCGATGGGCCAGATTCGAGTCATGTCGTCAGGCGTGCCGGATCAAGCCGGCACAGTGTAAAAAACTCTGCAGGTCAACACCCTGGAGGTAATGTATGTGGCTATTGATTGGACCGGTGCTGGCCTTTCTGATGTTGGCGGCCCATTTCCTGCGGGTGGACGCCTGGCTGCTGGTTGCACTGAGCCTTGCGCTGATCCCGCTACTCGCCGTGCCCAGGCCCTGGGCAGCACACCTTGCCCGCATCGCACTGGTGGTCGGGGCATTGGAGTGGGTGCGCACGCTGGTGATGATCGCCGCGATACGGTTCTCAGCGGGTATTCCCGCGGGCCGCATGATGCTGATACTCGGCACGGTCGGGGGCCTTACGCTGCTGGCCGCGCTGGTGTTCCAACACCCGCGGTTGCGCGCGTTCTATCGCCTTTCCAGCGGCAACAGGAACGGCGACGCCACTGGTTGAGCCCAGGCAGCGGGACTCTCGCTGGAGGTGATCGCTTCGCCATTTCGCGTCGGCCCGACACCGGCTTGAGGCAGAAAAAAGGACCCGCCGCGGCATCCCTGCCGGCGGCGGGCCAGGGGGCGCAAAGACTTCAGCCGAAAGCCTGGGCGACGAGGTTGTTGTACCAGGTGCCTGCATAGCGTGCTTCACGGAACTGTTCCCAGTCCTCGGCACCGGCGCGGGAAACCGCGACCGAATCCCCGACACCCTGGACGATCTGGGCTCCGGCATCGTCGTGAGCCACGCGGTACACGCCGCTGACCGAGATGCTGTGGTTCGGCGTCAGCAGGCTGTAGCAGGTATTGAAGAACGAGCCTTCCCGCGGCTCCCGGCCGTTGATCAGGTCCACCACTGCAGCTGCGGCCACCTTGGCGGTGGATGCGGCAATATAGCCCGACTTCGGCAGCGCGCTGCTGACGATTGCATCGCCGATCACGTGCACATTCTTCGCGATCGTGGATTCCAGGGTATGGAAGTCGACCGGGCACCAGCCGGACGCGTCGGTCAATCCCGAATCGATCGCGATCTGGCCGGCCTTCTGCGGAGGTACCACGTTCAGCACGTCGGCCTGTACCGAATCGAAGGCCATGTGCACCGTCCTGTCGTCCACCGACACGCGCTCGGGCCCGCCACCGGTGTCGAACGCACCCACCCACTCGATCATGTCCCCATAGTGGCGGGTCCAGCCTGCGGTGAACAGGCCCTGCTTGGAGAACGCATCCTTCGCGTCGAGGATCATTACCTTGGATTTCGGCTTGTGCCGCTGCAGGTAGTGCGCGATCAGCGCCGCGCGCTCGTAGGGTCCGGGCGGGCAGCGGAACGGGTTCGGCGGCGCGGTGATGACCACGACACCGCCGTCGTCCATGGCCGCGAGCTGTTGCTGCAGCAAAAGGGTCTGCGGTCCAGCCTTCCAGGCATGCGGGATCACCTCGGCGGCGGCCTCGTCATAGCCCTCCAGTCCATTCCAAACGAAGTCGATACCCGGGGCAACGATCACGCGGTCGTATTCGATCGCCTGGCCGCCGGCGGTGTGGACGGTCTGCTTCTCCGCGTCGATCCGGGTGGCCTTGTCGATGATCACGTTGATCCCGCGCGCCCGGGTGTTGTCGAAGGTATGGGTGAGGCTGTCGAGATCGCGCATCTCGGCCAGCGTCCAGTTGCTCATGTAGCAGGTGGTGTGCTTCGGTTCCATCTCGATGATGGTCACGTCGATCGCCGGGTCGATCGCCTTTACATAGCGGGCGGCAGTGGCACCACCAGTGCCGCCGCCGACGACGACGACCCGCCCCCTGGACTGGCTGCCCCAGGCCTTGGAAAACGGGACTGCGGCGGTCAAGCCACCGAGGGCGGCCATTTGGATGAATCTTCTCCGATTGATTGTTGCCATCTTGGCCTCTCCTCGATTTCAGTGGACAAACGCCGCAGGATCCTGCTGGCTTGCGTAGTAGTGGAGCAGTGCCTCGACGTCTTCTGCGGAAAGTGCGTTCATCCTGCGTTCCATCCCGCGGGGTTGTGGTCGGCCTCGTTCCAGAAAGTCCTCGAAGGTGTCGCGAAGGTAGCCTTTCCACTGACCGGCGAGCTGGGCGCTGTCCGGCTCGGGGTAGGTCCCGCCCTCGGAGTGGCAGCTGCTGCACTGGCGGTCGTGTACATCAGCACCACGCTCGGCAAGCGCGGCGTCGAATTCCTGTGGTGCCGGCAAATAGGGCTGTGCGGCAAAGAATTCCGCCATCGCCTCGAAGTCCTCCTGGGTGTAGCCCCAGGCAACCCGGTCCATGATGGTCCCGAAACGCCGCCCCTCCTTGTAATCCATCATCGTCTGGACGAAGTAGTCCTGCGGGAATCCGGCCAGCGATGGAATATCCGGCCCGACGCTGTGGCCGTTGAAGCCATGGCAGCCCGCGCACTGGAAGGCCAGCACG
>PULL01000309.1 GCA_003550945.1 Thioalkalivibrio sp.
CGTCGGGATCCTCTTTCCGTTCGCCCGTTCGGAGCAGGACCGCGACATCATGATGAACACCGTGGCCCCGGTCTGGGACGGCAACGAGACCTGGCTGGTGCTCGGCGGTGCCGGCCTGCTCGCCGCTTTCCCGCTGGGCTACGCCGTCTTCCTCCCCGCACTTTACATCGGTGTGTTTCTGATGCTGGCGGGCCTTATTTTCCGTGGCGTGGCCTTCGAATTCCGCTTCAAGTCGCCTCCTGGCCGGCGCGGCCTGTGGAACGTGGCCTTCTTCGGCGGCTCGCTGGTCGCGACCTTTGCGCAGGGTGCGGTGGTCGGGACCTTCATCCAGGGCTTCGAGACGGAGAACTTCCGTTACGTCGGCGGCCCGCTGGACTGGCTCACGCCGTTCACGGTGATGACCGGACTGGGCATGATCGTCGGCTATGGCCTGCTCGGCGCAACCTGGCTGCTGTTGAAGACCGAGGGCGAGACCCAGCAATGGGCGCGCCGCTGGGCCTACCGCCTGCTGGCGGCCCTGATGGTCTTCTTCGTGATCGTGAGCCTGTGGACACCGGCGGTCGATGACTACGTGCGCAGCCGCTGGTTCGACAATCTGACCTGGCTGTGGCTGCTGCCGTTGGCAACGGTGCTGGTTGCGGCCGGCCTGTGGCGCTCCCTCGGCCGGCAGTACGAAGCCATGCCCTTCGTCTCCACCATCGCGCTGTTCGCGCTCTTTTACGCCGGGCTGCTGTTCAGCAAGTGGCCCTACGTGGTGCCACCGAACTATACCTTCCGTGATGCCGCGTCGGCCCCCGAAAGCCAGCTGTTCCTGCTGATCGGGCTGTTGTTCGTGGTGCCCTTCGTGTTGATGTACACGGCCTGGACCTACTACGTGTTCCGCGGCAAGGTCCGCGCGGACGCGGGCTATCACTGATCCAGCCCTCAACCCCGGCCCCTCTCCCACAAGTGGGAAAGGGGAGAAAACCCCTCCCCCACCTGCATGGAGGAGGGGTTGTGGAAGGCGCAAGTGCACGGCACCCGCATGAACTCCGCAGCAGACATCGACACCCAAGCGCCATCCATTCCCGCCGCCGCGTCCCGGGAGTTGCTGCGCGTGCTGCTGCGACCGCACCGAAACTGGCTGTATCTCGCGTGGCTGGCGGGTGTCGGCGCGGGCGTTGCCACCATCGTCCTGGCCGCGGCGGTGGCTTGGTCGATTCACCTGGCGGTGATCGGAGAGGACTCGGCCCTGCCCTGGCACTGGCTGGCGGTCGCGGCTTTCGCCGTTTTGCTGCGCTACGGACTGCAGGGCCTGCGTGACTGGAGCGGACAGCAGCTCGCCTTCCTGGTGCGGGGCGATCTGCGGCGAAAGCTGATCGCGAACGCGGCCGAACTGGGGCCGGTGCATCTGGCGCAACGTGGCCACTCGGGGGCCTGGGCGAGCCGCTACCAGGAGCAGGTCGACGCGCTGGGCGGCTATTACGCGCGCTATCTGCCGGCACTGGGCCTGACGCTGGCGGTGCCGCTGGTGCTGCTCGCGGCGGCGTTCAGCCAGGACTGGGTCGCGGGCCTGCTGCTGTTGCTCTCCGCGCCGCTCATCCCGGTCTTCATGGCACTGATCGGCATGGGCAGCGAGCAAATCCACGAAGCCCAACAGGAACGTCAGAACCGGCTCGCCGGGCATTTCCTCGACCGGATCCGCGGCCTGGATCTGCTGCGTCGCAGCCTGGCGCTGGAGGCCGCGCGGCAGGATGTGTCCGCGGCAGCGAACGACTACCGCCGGCTCAGCATGCGGGTGCTGCGGGTCGCATTCCTGTCCTCGGCGGTGATGGAATTTTTCAGCGCGGTGGCGATCGGGCTGGTCGCGATCTACGTCGGCTTTGCGCTGCTGGGTTTCCTGGAGTTCGGGCCGGCCGCTCAGATCACGCTGTTCTCGGGGCTGTTCGTGCTGCTGCTCGCACCGGAGTACTTTCAGCCACTGCGGCAGTTCGCGCAGAGCTACCACGACCGGGCCGGCGCGGTCGCGGCTGCCAGTGCGTTGGCGCCGCTGCTGACGACCGGGGCGCCACACCCCGCCCCGCACGGGGCAAATCCCCCTCCCACACCCGAGGAGGAAGACCGGAGCGGGGGCAGGGGCCAGGCGTTACGGCATCACCCGGTTGAATACGAACGCAGCCCCGGCACTCCGCCCAAGCGCCCCGGACCGCCCGCGCTGCAACTCCGGGCGGTGGAAGTGCGCTATGAAGCGCATGCGCCTCCCGCGCTGGTGATCCCCGAGCTGAGTGTTGCCCACGGCGAACGGATCGCGGTGGTCGGCCCCTCCGGCAGCGGCAAATCCACGCTGCTGGCCCTATGTGCGGGGTTCGTGCGGGCCGGCTCGGGGTCTGTGGCCATTGCCGCGTCGGCGCGCCCCTTCGCCTGGATCGGGCAGCGCAGCCACCTGTTCCACGGCAGCCTTCGCGAAAACCTGCTGCTAGGCTCTCCGAAGCGTGTCACCGATGCCGATCTCGCCGATGCAATGGCGGCCGCCGGCCTGCGGCTGGACGATCCGACGCTGCCTCAAGGCCTGGATACCACCATTGGCGAGGAAAACCGCGGGCTTTCCGGTGGCCAGGTGCAGCGCGTCGCCCTGGCCCGGGCACTGCTCTCCGGAAGCCGGCTCTGGCTTCTGGACGAACCCACCAGCGCACTCGACCCGGAGACCGAGAGCGATCTTCTGACGCGACTGCTCGAACATTCCCATGCGCGCGGCATCACCGTGCTGCTGGCGACCCATCAGCAGGCGGTTTACCAGCGCTTGGAGAGAGTCGTCCGCCTTGCGGCGGGTCGTCTGCAGGAGCAGGGACGTGTCTGATCTGTCCTTCCTGCGCAACCTGTTCCGGCGCCGCCGTACCTGGACGGCTGCAGCGTACCTGTTGCTGGCGCTGACCTGGGGCTCGGCCATCGCGTTGCTGGCGCTGTCAGGTTGGTTCATCACCGCCGCCGCCCTCGCGGGCGCGGGCCTGTTGCTCGGGCTGGAACTGTTCACCCCTTCTGCCGGAATCCGCGCCGCCGCGCTGCTGCGCACGCTGGCCCGCTACGGCGAGCGGGTGCTGGGCCACGAGGCGGTACTGCGCGTGCTCGCAGACCTGCGCGGCGCGAGCTTCGCCGCGGTTGCGCGCCTGCCGCTGCCGGCCCAGCGCCGGATGCGCAGCGGAGACCTGCAGCAGCGCCTGATCGCCGATATCGACACGCTCGACGGGGTACCGTTGCGGATCACCGGCCCACTGGTCGCAGCCGGGCTGGCGGTCCTGGGGGCCGCGGGGCTCGCTGCCTGGCTGGCGCCCTGGCCGGCCCCCCTGCTGATCACGGGCCTGGCCGGGCTGACGATAGCTGCCTCGGCACTGGCCGCCCGCTTTGGCCAGACGCGCAGCCGGGCCCTGGTGGGGCGGCGCAGCCGTGAGCGAGTGGCGCTGCTGGACTACTTCGGCGGCCTCGCTGATCTGCTCGCCTACCGGCGCGCCGCGGCGTATCAGCAGGACCTGGAGCGGCGGGAACGCGAGCAGGCGGGCGCACTGCTGCTGCAGGAGCGGGTCGCGCTGGGCGCGGACCAGGCCGTGCAGGCGCTGGTCGCACTCACCGCGCTGGCGATGCTGGCGCTGGCATTGCACTGGCATGCGCAGGGGCTGGTCAGTGCTCCGGTCGCCGTGCTGCTGGCGCTGATGACCCTGGGACTCAACGAGGCGCTGAGCAGCCTGCCGGGCGCGCTGTGGCGCAGCGGCGAGAGCCTGGAGGCCGCTTCCCGGCTGCGCGGGCTCGGTGTGGACTCGGCGGATGCGCCCGATACGCCCTTGCAGGACGCGGTTCGGCCGGGGGAAGCACCCCAGGACACCGATTTCCGGGTCGAGGGGCTCGCGGTGGGTTTTCCGGGACAGCGCCCGCTGCTGGAAGGCCTCGAGTTCGAGCTCGTGCCTGGCCGCCCGCTGGTGATCCACGGCGCAAGCGGGATCGGCAAGACCACGCTGCTCGAGACGCTGGCCGGGGAACGTCCGCCGCTGCGCGGCGGCGTGCGGCTCGCGGGGCAAGCGCCGCAGCACTGGCCGGAGACGACACGATACCGCGCGATCGGCTACCTGCCGCAGCATACCCCGCTGCTCGACGAAAGTGTCGCCGCGAACCTGCGGCTGGGGATGCCGGAACTGACGGATCAGGACCTCTGGGCGGCGCTGGACACGGTGGAGCTGGCCAATCCGTTGCGGCGGGAGGGCTCCGGGTTGGACTATCGCACCGGCGAACGCGGCCAGCGGCTGTCAGGCGGGCAGGCGCGACGGTTGGCGCTCGCTTGGCTGCTGCTGCGCGATGCGCCCGTGGTATTGCTGGACGAACCCTTCGCCGGGCTGGATACCGAGCTGGAGCAACGCATCCTCACGCGCATCCGCCCGTGGCTGGAGCAACGACGCGTGGTTCTGGTCACCCACATGCCTGAGCGAATGCCGAAAGACTGGCCGCGCATTGCCCTCGGTTGAATGCAACACAAGGCCATGGAAGAACCTGGGAAGCACGAAACAGGGCGCGAAGGGGGATTTGAGCCACGGATGCACACGGTTGGAAACGGATTTTTTCGATTGCAACTCTATCCGTGTTTATCCGTGTGCATCGGTGGCTCGGCTTCTCGTGCTTCGGGGTGTCCTCCAAGGCCAACGCGACGAAATCAGGGATCGCCCGGGCGCCAGACGCCGGACGCGGCCTGAGGAGGATGGGACGGCGGCGCTGCCTGCTTGCGGCTCTCGACGTCCACGAACACCGAGTCCATGAACTGGGCGAGTTGTGAGAGATAGTCCTTGCGCTGCGCCACCGGCTCGGGCATCTGCGCCACCAGATAGCCGATCACTGCCGCAAGGTACTGCACGCCGACGATCGGCTCGCGGGCACGCGGGTCGGCCTCGGCCAATACGTGCTGAAGCTTCTCGATCAGGTCTCCGGACAATTGCAGGCTGTCGTCGCTCATGGGAGTCCCTTCGTTCGTTTTGGGGGGCCCATAAGACTACGCGATCGGCGCCCCAGGCAAAAACCGGGGCGCCGAAAGGGGGCATCACCGAGCGGCGGTCAGCTCCGGAACACCAGCCCGCCGGCATCGGCATCGACATGCACGGTATCCCCGGGTGCGAACTGCCCCGACAGCAGTGCCTGTGCCAGCGGGTTCTCGACCTGCGTCTGGATCGCGCGCTTCAGCGGCCGGGCACCGTAGACCGGGTCGAAACCCGCTTCGCCAAGACGGTCGAGTGCCGCCTCGCTGACCTCCAACCCGATGTCCCGCTCGGCGAGGCGCTTGCGCAACAGGCCCAGCTGGATGTCGGTGATCGCGCGGATCTGCTCCCTTCCCAGCGGGTGGAACACCACCACGTCGTCGACCCGGTTGATGAACTCCGGCCGGAAATGCTGCCCGACCACCTCCATCACCGCGGCCTTCATCTGCTGGTAGTGTTCCTCGCCGGCCATCTCCTGGATCAGCTGCGAGCCGAGGTTCGAGGTCATCACGATCACGGTGTTGCGGAAGTCCACGGTGCGCCCGTGGCCGTCGGTCAGGCGCCCATCGTCCAGCACCTGCAGCAGCACGTTGAACACGTCCGGGTGCGCCTTCTCGACCTCGTCGAGCAGGATCACCGAATAGGGTCGCCGGCGCACCGCCTCGGTCAGGATGCCGCCCTTGCCGTAGCCGACATAGCCCGGTGGCGCGCC
>PULL01000243.1 GCA_003550945.1 Thioalkalivibrio sp.
ACGCTGATCACCAGCTTGGGGTAGTAGGGTTGGCCGTGGCGTTCCCAGGCCGACTGCCAGGCCCAGTCGAACACGAACTCGCCGTAGTTGTTGGTTTTCGCGTAGCAGGGGGCGGCCGCGAGCAGCCGCTTGCCCTCGAACAGCAGCACATGCTGGGGGAACCAGCCATAGCGCCGGCCGAGGCAGCCGTGGCGTTCCAGCCCCTCCAGAAAGGCGTGCCGCAGAAACGGCTCGCGGCCGCCGGTGAGCGCATCCCAGGCCGCTGGGTCGACAGCGCCCAGGCCGTCGCGGATTTCCATCCGCAGGCCGCCCGGATCCCCGGAGGTGGTCACGGAGCGCCGCCTGCCGCCGGGTTCGCCCGGGATGGGCCGTTGCGGCGGTTCAGGGATGCTCCTCCAGGAACCGTTCCGCGTCCAGTGCGGCCATGCAGCCGGTTCCCGCCGAGGTCACGGCCTGGCGATAGATCTGGTCCATCACGTCGCCGCAGGCGAACACACCGGGAACGCTGGTCGCGGTCGCGTTGCCTTCCACACCGCTCTGGACCCGGATGTACCCGCCGTCCATGTCGAGCTGGCCTTCGAAGATGCCGGTGTTGGGCTTGTGACCGATGGCAATGAAAACCCCGGTGAGTCCCAGGTCCTTGGTGTCGCCGGTTTCCACCTGGCGCAGGCGGACGCCGGTCACGCCGGTCTGGTCGCCGAGCACTTCGTCGAGCACGTGCTTCCATTCGATGGTGATCTTGCCGGCCTTTTCTTTCTCGAACAGGTGGCCCTGCAGCATCTTCTCGGCGCGCAGTGCGTCGCGCCGGTGCACCAGGGTCACGTGCTCGGCGATATTGGAAAGATACAGCGCCTCCTCGACCGCGGTGTTGCCCCCCCCGATTACCGCAACCTTCTGGCCCCGGTAGAAGAAACCGTCGCAGGTTGCGCACGCGGAGACGCCCTTGCCCTTGAACGCCTCTTCCGATTCCAGCCCGAGGTACATCGCGGTCGCGCCGGTCGCGATCACCAGTGCATCGGCGGTGTACGTACCGCTGTCCCCGATCAGCCGGAACGGGCGCGAGCCGAGTTCGGCGGTGTGGATGTGATCGAAGATCACCTCAGTGTCGAAACGTTCGGCATGCTTCTGCATGCGCTGCATCAGATCGGGGCCCTGCAGGCCCTCGACGTCTCCGGGCCAGTTGTCGACGTCGGTGGTGGTCATCAACTGTCCACCCTGCTCAAGACCCGTGATCACCACCGGGTTCAGGTTGGCCCGTGCAGCGTAGATCGCTGCCGTCCAGCCGGCTGGGCCCGAGCCCAGGATCAGCAGGCGGCAGTGCTTGTTGTCAGTCATCAGGAACTCTCCGTAAACGTTGCGGGAAATCGGGGAACGGGGAGGCGGCCACCGTGCGCGCACGTATCGGGACACGGGCAACGCTGGGTGGCGGTTTGGCACGCGATTATTCGCAATGCCCGGGACAGTGTCCAACGGCCACAGGGAGCCGATGGCGACTGCGCGCTTTGCGGTGCCATTTTAACAACGTAGAATCGCGACTTCGAATGTTTTCTGAGCAGATCGTGCGGCTCCAGGCCCGCCGTGGTGGGAGCCGGTGCCGCGGTGCCGGGAATGGCGGGTCATCGTGCACACCACCCGAGCGGTCTCCGCATGTCCGGCCGGAGGCCGGATCCACCCACTTGGAACGGATGTCCAGATGGCGCAAACCAAGGTACAGCCCAGGGCCGACGCGAGCCTGAGCCGGCAGTTGCTGCGCGGACTGCGCGAGGGTGCGCTGCTGGTGTTCGGGATGCTGGCGCTGTACCTGTTGGTCGCACTGGCCAGCTACCACCCGGGCGATCCCGGCTGGTCCTACACCGGCGATGGCGATGGCATCCGCAACCTCGGCGGCGCGGGCGGTGCCTGGTTCGCCGATGTCGCGCTGCACCTGCTGGGCTACCTCGCGTACCTGATTCCGCTGGTGTTCATCGGCGTTGGCTGGTGGCTGTTCCGTCACCGCGGCGATGCGCGCATCGCGAGTCCGCTGGAGTTGAGCCTGCGCGGTCTGGCGCTGCTGGTCGCGCTGCTTTCGGGAGCGGCGCTGGCGACCCTGCACTGGCTGCCGCGCAATCTTCCCGTGAACGCCGGGGGCATCCTCGGAGAACTCATTGCCCGGCTCACGGTATCCGGGCTCGGCCTGGTCGGCGCGACGCTGCTGCTGCTGGCGCTGTTCCTGACCGGTTTCACGCTGTTCACGGGCCTGTCGTGGTTTTCGCTGATGGACCGCCTGGGCAAGGCGGTGCTCGATGCGGTCGAATACCTGCGCACGCGTCTCGACACCCTGCGCGACCAGCGCATCGGAGCGGTGGAAAAGGCGCAGCGCGAGATGCGCGTGGAGCGCGAGCGTGCGCGTGTCGCACACCGGCCGCCGTCGCGCGTGGAGCCCCGGATCGAGCCGCCGCCGCCGAGTCCGCGGGTGATGAAGGAGAAGCAGGTGCCGCTGTTCGCAGGGGACACCAGCGATCCGCACCCACCGCTCGCCCTGCTCGACGATCCCCCAGCGGCGGTCAGTGGCTACTCGGAGGAATCGCTGCAGGCGATGTCCCGCCTGGTGGAACTGAAGTTGCGCGATTTCGGCGTCGATGTCGAGGTGGTCGCGGTGCAGCCGGGACCGGTGATCACGCGCTTCGAACTGCACCCGGCGCCAGGGGTCAAGGTGGCGCGGATCTCTGCGCTGGCCAAGGACCTCGCGCGCTCGCTTTCCGTGATCGCGGTCCGGATCGTCGAGGTGATCCCCGGCAAGTCCACCGTGGGGCTCGAGATTCCCAACGAGCAGCGCGAACTGGTGTCGCTGTCGGAAATCCTGCGCTCGACGCTGTTCGAGAACGCGAAGTCGCCGCTGACGCTGGCGCTGGGCAAGGACATCGGCGGCGCACCGGTGATCGCGGACCTCGGGCGCATGCCGCACCTGCTCGTTGCCGGCACCACCGGTTCCGGGAAGTCGGTGGGTGTGAACGCGATGCTGCTGTCGATGCTGTACAAGTCGACCGCCGAGGAAGTCCGCCTGATCCTGATCGACCCGAAGATGCTGGAGCTGTCGGTGTACGAGGGGATTCCGCATCTGCTTGCGCCCGTGGTTACCGACATGAAGGACGCGGCGAATGCGCTGCGCTGGGCGGTCGCCGAAATGGAGCGCCGGTACAAGCTGATGTCCATGCTCGGTGTGCGCAACATCGCCGGCTACAACAAGAAGGTCCGCGACGCGGAGTCCGCGGGCACCCCGATTCCGGACCCAACCTTCAACCCCGACGAGCGGGTGGCCGAGGTCGAGCCGCCGGTGCTGGGACGCATGCCGTTCATCGTCGTGGTGGTCGACGAATTTGCCGACATGATCATGGTGGTCGGCAAGAAGGTGGAGGAACTGATCGCACGCCTGGCCCAGAAGGCGCGGGCAGCGGGCATCCACCTGATCCTTGCGACCCAGCGGCCGTCGGTGGATGTGATCACGGGGCTGATCAAGGCCAACATCCCGACCCGCATCGCGTTCCAGGTTTCGTCGCGGGTGGATTCCCGGACGATTCTCGACCAGATGGGTGCGGAGCACCTGCTTGGCCACGGCGACATGCTCTACCTTGCGCCAGGCAAGGCGCTTCCGGAACGGGTGCACGGCGCCTTCGTCGCGGACCACGAGGTGCACCAGGTGGTCGAGTACCTGAAGGCGATCGGCGAACCCGACTACGATCCGGGCATCCTGGAGGAGCCGGAGGCCGGTGCAGCCGCGATCCCCGGGCTCGAGCCCGCCTCTGCCGATGCGGAGAGCGACCCGCTGTACGACCAGGCGGTTCAGATCGTGATCGAGTCGCGCAAGGCGTCGATTTCCTACGTGCAGCGGCGGCTGAAGATCGGGTACAACCGTGCCGCGCGCATGATCGAGGATATGGAAGCGGCCGGGGTCGTCAGCGCAGTGCAGTCGAACGGCAACCGCGAAGTGCTGGTGCCCGGGGGGCGCGAGTGATGCCGGCCGGGTTTCGGGTGACGGCGATTCAGCGACGGTTTACGACCCGCACGGCATCATGGGCCTGCAATCCATACCGTTTGTGGTGAGGCCAATGACACGCACATCCATTACGCACACGCTTTTTGCCGTGCTGCTCGGGGCGATCGCAGCCGCTCCGCTGTCGGCGTTTGCCGACGCCAGGGCAGCGCTCGACCGCTTCCTGAAGGGACTCGACACTTACTCGGCCGAGTTCACACAGACGCTGACCGACGAGACCGGCTTCCTGTTGCAGGAGGCCGACGGGCGCTTTTCGATGGCGTTGCCCGACCGCCTGCGGTGGCAGCTGACCGAACCCTTCGAGCAATGGATCGTCGCTGACGGGGAACACCTCTGGATCTACGATCCGGAACTGCGGCAGGCCACCGTGCGTCCGGTGGAAGCCGCGCTCGAAGCCACGCCGCTCGCACTGCTGACCCAGCCGCATCGCCTCGACGAGCGTTTTGAAGTGGCCGAGGAGCAGATCGCGGAGGGCTGGCGCCTGGTGCTGCGGCCCCGCACGCGGGATGCTGACTTCACCCGGCTCGAGCTGGACCTGGGGCTGGACTACGATCTGCGCGGGCTGGCCTTCATGGACATTTTCGGCCAGCGTACGGAGATTCGCGTACACGGAACGCGGCGCAATCCAGCGCTCGGTCCCGCTGAGTTCCAGTTCACCCCACCGCCGGGCACCGACGTGTATCGACCGTGACAGCTGGGCCCGGCAGCGGTGATCTGTTCGGTGACGCGCCGGCAGCGTCGCAGCGATGGGTGGCCGAGCCGGCCACGCCGGGGATGGCATCCGATGCCTCCGTGCCGCTGGCCGAGCGGATGCGACCGCGCCGTCTCGACGACGTGCTCGGGCAGGATCACCTGCTTGCACCGGACGCGGCGCTGCGCCGGGCCATCGACGCGGGCCGGATCCCGTCCATGATCCTCTGGGGCCCGCCGGGCTCCGGCAAGACCACGATCGCCCGAGTGGTTGCCGACAGCGGGGCGCTGGCCTTTGCGACGCTTTCGGCGGTGCTGGCCGGGGTCAAGGAGGTGCGCGCAGTCGTGGAGCAGGCGCGGCTGCTCCGCGCGGGCAAAGGTCAGGGAACGCTGCTGTTCATCGACGAGATCCACCGGTTCAACAAGGCCCAGCAGGATGCCCTGCTGCCGCACATCGAGGACGGTACCCTGCGCTTCATCGGCGCGACCACCGAGAACCCGTCCTTCGCGCTGAACAATGCGCTGCTCTCGCGGCTTCGGGTCTATCGCCTGCAGCCGGTCATGCCCGATGCGATTGCCGAACTGCTCCGCCAGGCTCTCGTCGATTCCGAACGGGGACTGGGAGACCGTGGCCTGCGGCTGGCCCCGGAATGGGTGGAGCGTCTCGCAAACGCCGCGGACGGCGATGCGCGCCGGGCGTTGAACTGGCTGGAGACGGCGGCGGACCTGGCGGTCGATGGCGAGATCACGCCCGATGCGCTGCGCGCGGTGATGGGATCGCAGGCACTGCAGTTCGACCGACAGGGGGACGCGTTCTACGACCAGATCTCGGCGCTGCACAAATCGGTGCGCGGTTCCGATCCGGATGCCGCGGTGTACTGGCTGGTGCGGATGCTGGATGCGGGCTGCGATCCCGACTACCTCGGACGCCGGCTGCTGCGCATGGCCTACGAGGACATCGGGCTGGCTGC
>PULL01000212.1 GCA_003550945.1 Thioalkalivibrio sp.
CCACTGTCGGTGAGCATGTCCAGGAAGATGTCGCGCGTGCTCATCAGGAACGAGTTGACACCCGCCTCCCTGATGGCTTCCAGACGCTCCTCGATCGGCTTCAGATTCAGCTTCTGGACGACCCGTACCTTGTGCAGCTCGATCGGGATCTGATCTTCGTGGGCGAACTTGATGACGGGCGACCTATCCATCTTGGGTTGACTCCTCTTGACGTACACGGATGTCCCGGCCACGCGGCCCGCCCTTGCGCGGGCCGGTGCCACCGGGACGTTGGAAAGGTGAAGAGAGCGACCGGCGCCCGCAGCCTGGCTCATCCTCACACGGAAGCGCTGGGCGCATGCAGCCATTCACCGGAAAGCGGTGCGGGGGTCAGGCGCCGCCCGCCCGGGGCAGCAGCAACTGGAAACGGGTACCGTCGGCGCCGCTGGAACAGAGGACGATGCCGTCCATTTCATCCACCAGGCGTTTCACGATGCTCAGACCCAGGCCGGAGTGCCCGGCACCCTTGGTGGACACCACGGGAGAAAACAGCTTCTGCATGACTTCGGCCGGAAGGCCGGGACCGTTGTCCTGCACGGTGATCTCCGTGTAGCGGCGACCGCCCAGGCTCACCGGGTCACGTGTCTTGACCAGGATCGTTCCGTGATCGTCCAGCGCTTCAGTCGCGTTCTTGAGCAGGTTCGTCAGAATCTGACGGAGGTGATCCGGCGACTGCACCAACGGCGGATCCCCGGGCGCGAGATCCACCTGCAGGTCGATGCCACGGGTACTGCAGACCGAAGCCGCGAAAATGTCGGTGATCTGACGCACTTCGTGGTTCAGCGACAGTTCGGTCGCCTCGGCCTCGCGCGGGGCCTCGCGCATGCGCATCAGAATGCGACCCACGCGCTCGATCTCCTCGCGTATCACCCCGATTTCGAGCTGTGCCTCGTGTTCTTCCCCGAGCTTGATGCGCAGCATGGCCAGGTAGTTGTTGATGATGCTGAGCGGATTGCCCGCCTCGTGCACCATCTCGTGGATCCGCCGTTCCAGCGCTTCGGCATCCGGGTGCGCCGCCCCCTGATCAGCCCCGAGGGCGACCGCGATCTCGCGTGCCATTGCCGCCAGCAGGCTGCCGCGCCCGGACAACTGCTCCATCTGCTCGGGGCTCAGCCCAAGCACCAGCGCGCCGACAACACCCGTATCCAGCGGGAACGGCTGCACCCACATCGGCCCCGACCCGCAGACGCCGCGGATCTGCCGGTCCACCACCGAAAGCTTCGCTTCGTCCTCGGCCAGCACCCTGACCGGGCGCCCCTCCAGCGCCGCGTCGGCCACCACGCTGCGACCGGCCTCCAGCGGCAACAGAAAAGCCGGTTCGGAATCGTCTTCGATCCAGGCCTTGAGAAACTGCCTTTCGTCGTCGCCGAAAAACAGAAGGCTGTGCTGTACGCCAAAGGTCAGGAGGAGTGCGCGCTGGACGGCTGCGTGCCGTTGCAGCTTCGCAACCCGCGCAAGCTCGCCCTGGAGCCGGGCCAGTTGGCTCAGACCCTCGAGGCGCTCGCCGAGGGCCTCCCGCGCGCCCTCGTCGGACGCGTCGTGGTCTGCCTCGATGTCGATCTCGAGCGAACTCGCAATCGCGGCGACATCGTCCGATACGCGTCCTCTCAGCTCCTCGGTCAGCCCCTCGTTCAGGCCGAACAGGATATCCCCGGCCTCCAGCACCTCGTGCCCCATCGGGCCGGGACGACCCATCGCGTACGCGAGGTTCACCAGCTTTGCGAGGTGGTGCGCGTCCCGAACCCGCAGCGGCGGCTCCAGGTGAAAACGCACCGCGTCGGCAATGAGCGGGTTCAGTCCCCAGGCTTCCATCAGACCGGCGGCCACATCGGCGTGCGTGCTGCCGTAGAGCTCCTGTTCGGCGTGCAGCAGGGCCTGGTCGTCGGCCGCTTCCGCAACCAGCGGCCGGTACCGCTCGGGATCCTCGCTCAGGCGCGCGAGCTGGCCGATATCGACCATCAGGCCGCTCAGGTACGCTTCCTCCGGCCGCGGGTAGCTGGTGAGCACCGCGAGTACCTGGCTCAGGCTGGCCGTCACCAGCGCCCTGCGCCAGACCCGCTTCAGGAAGCGCGGGTCCTGCCGGCCGAACCGCGAGAACAACTGCCGCATCGCCGCCGTCATCACCAGCGTCTTCACCGCGTCGGTACCCAGGTGAAGAACCGCGCGATCCAGCGACTCCTGGCGCCGCCCCCGGTAGTAGAAGCTCGAGTTGGCGACCGAGATCACGCGCGCGGTCATCCCCGCGTCCTGGAGGATGATCGCGCTCAGTTTCTGCAGATCGGCCTGGTCCTCGTAGATCGCGTCGAGGATGCGCACGAGCACCTGGGGAAGGCTGGGCAGCGAATCACGGGCTCGGCTCGGCTGGGCCATGGCTAGGCTCGCGGGCCCGCGATCAGACACCGACAGCCGGTGCCCGATGCCGACCTCTCGGCCACGGAGCGCTCTCCGCCCCCGCTTCGAACGTTCGGTTTCCGGGCAGTAAACAGACCCCTGTCCCCAATTCCCCTAGTCACATGCCGACTATACTTGCCTGCCGGCACACCCGCAAAATCAGCCGGGCGCACCCGGAACCCCCTTCGCATCGGGCGCCAGGACGCCGGGTCTTCGAGGGAACGTCACGCCGGATGCCGTATCGCCAGGAACCGTCAGAGGCGCCGGATCAAGTCCAGCAACGTTCCGTCTTCGGGAGCCATCTGCCGCAGCCGTTCGACCAGTTCCCGCTGTGCGCCGAAGCGCCCCGGATCGTAGCCGTGCGGTCGCTCCCGCTCCACCGCCGGCATGCCCGAAGCGCGCGCAAACGGGCGGCCGGACTCCCTGGCAGGCAACCCGAAGTCCGGCCGTGGCTCGGGTTGCACGGGGGCACTCGACGCTGCCGGGACAGCGGTCTCGGATGCAGGCTCCGTCCCGCCCGCAGACCCGCTTCCGCCCTCGCCGCCGCTTTCCGGGCGTCGGGCCAATTCCGTCCGCGTGCCCGCCTCCGGAGACGGCTCCGGCGGGGTTTCCGGCTCGCCGGTCGCCAACCGGGCGCGGAGCCGCGCCAGGATCTCCGCATGGGCCACAGGGTCGCTCTCGAGGCGCTCCAGGAGTCGTTGCGGATCGACAGCGGGCCGCCCGAACCGATCCCAGTATCGCGCGTGCAGCCCTTCGAGCCACTGTGCGAGCAGCCGTTCGTCCTCCATTTCCTCCAGCACCTGCCAGCACTCGGCGCGCAGAGCCGCGAGGCGATCCGGCGGCGAGACCGGCTCGGCTTCCCGGGGTTTGGCAGGCAATGCGTCGCCCGGCGCTGAAAGGTCACCCCCCTCGGCCGGCGGCCGCTCCGGGGGCGTGGCCGGGATTCCCGCCGGCTCCAGGAAACGGCGGAACCAGAACCGGCTGAAACTGCGCGTGTCCCGCTCCTGCGGGAACTTCTCCTCCAGTGCATCGGCGAGCCGCTGGAACGGACGGCTGGACGGGTCCGTCTCCGGAAACAGCGACACTGGGTGCTGCAGCGACACGGCCGTGCGCATGCTCTCGTCACGCTGAATGAACCCGAGGAAGCTCACATCGGTGTCCAGATACTTCGCGACCGCCCCGTGAAAGCGCTGGAACACGCTGCGCGCCTCGTTGAAATTCGCGGCCATGTTCACGACCACCTCGCAGACGACCGGATGCCGGCGCAGCGCGAGCTTGAGCAGTGAGAACGCGTCCGTCAGGGAAGTGGGTTCGGGCGTGATCACCAGCAGCACCTGGTGCGACGCACTGAGGAAATCCAGCGTCGTTTCGCTGATCCCGGCCGCAGTATCCAGCAGCAGATAGTCGAACTCGCCCTCGATGCGGCTCAGTTCGGTCACGAGGCGCTGCTGCCGGGCGGGATCGAGGTTCACACACTCGCTGATGCCGTTGGCGCCCGGAATCACCTTCAGGCCGTGCGCAGCCTCGAGCATGATGTCCTCGATGGGGCATTCTCCGGCGAGCACGTGCTCGAGGCTGCGGCCCGGACGCAAGCCCAGCAGGATGTTCACATTGGCCAGCCCGGTGTCGGCATCGAGAATGCACACCCGCCGCCCGTAGCGGGCCAGGGTCAGACCCAGGTTCACCGCAATGCTCGACTTCCCGACACCGCCCTTGCCGCTGGTGACCGCCACGATGCGCGGCCGCTTCTCCGCCGCGGCTGGCGCCTGCGGCTCCAAGCCCGCGATTCCGTTGAGGTGCCTGGGGAACTGTTCTACCTGCATGAACACTGCCTTTTCGCCGGGCGAAACCGCGCACGCCACCGCCTGCGGAGGTCGGCCGCCGCCTCTTATTCCCTTCGTTTACTCCAGCATCCTGCAAAAGGCAAGGAAAATCATCGCACTCCGGCGCGAAACCGACATGGATCGGCCCCCGACTGGAATCCAGCGCGGGCCCGCCGGTTTCGCCAGGCCCGGCCGGTTTACGGGATAATGTGCGGCCTCCACCCACGCATACCCCCACCGGAGACTCCATGGCGCTGCTGAGGCTTGGCATTCCCAAGGGAAGCCTTGAGAAATCCACGATTGAACTGTTTGCCCAGGCGGGCTGGCACATCACGCCGCAGGCCCGGAACTACTACCCCGACATCGACGATCCGGACATCCAGTGCGCGCTGATCCGCGCCCAGGAAATGGCCCGCTACGTCCAGGACGGAAACCTCGACCTCGGCCTGACCGGGCTCGACTGGATACTCGAAACCGAGGCCGAGGTGGAGGAGATCTGCACCCTCACCTATTCCAAGGCCTCGAACCGGCCCAGCCGGTGGGTTCTGGTCGTGCGCGACGACTCCGCGATCCGCAGCGTGGCCGACCTCGCGGGCAAGAAGGTGGCCACCGAACTGGTCGGATTCACCCGGCGCTACCTCGCCGAGCGGGGGATCGACGCCGCGGTGGAATTCTCCTGGGGCGCAACCGAGGCCAAGGTCGTCGAGGGACTGGTGGACGCAATCGTGGAGATCACCGAGACCGGCAGCACCATCCGTGCCCACGGACTGCGGATCGTCGAGGATCTGCTGGTCACCGAGACGCGGCTGATCGCCAATTCCGACGCGATGCGGGATCCGGCACGCCGGGCGAAAATCGAGCAGATCGCGCTGATGCTGCAGGCTGCGCTGCGGGCGCGGCACAAGGTCCTGCTGAAGTGCAACGTGCCGGCGGAGTGCCTCGCCGCGGTGGTGGAACTGCTGCCGAGCCTGCACGCCCCGACGGTCAATCACCTCTACGACCGGCAGTGGCTGGCACTCGAGACCGTGGTCGATACCAGCGCAGTGCGCGACCTGATCCCGAAGCTCCGGGCCGCAGGGGCCGAGGGAATTCTCGAATACGACCTGACCAAGATGGTCTGAAGGCCCGCGGGCGGTGCCCGCCGTCAGGAACGCCGCTCGCCCGCAGCCGCGGAAAGCGGGGCCGGCCGGCCCTGCCCGGCAGCGGTGGCCCGCTGCACCATCGGCCGCGCGGAGTCGGGATCGACGAAGTGCACGCCGATCAGATACTGCTGCTGCGACAGCCGACGGATGTGGCGAACCCGGCCTTCCAGGCGGATGTCGCTGCCCGCGTTCTCCCCGCCCGACGGGTGCAGCACCACCCCCACAACGGGCGCAGCAGGACCGAGGATACTGCCGCCGGGCGCAAGACGAATCGCGGCCCCCGCATCGAC
>PULL01000007.1 GCA_003550945.1 Thioalkalivibrio sp.
CATTCTGCCGGGCTTGCGTCTGGGGCTGGGGGCGGTGAATCGACTGTTCAGTGGCGAGCTGCAGGCGCAGGTGGCGGGAACGCTGCGGCTGGACGACGACGGCGCAGTGGACGAGCCCTCTCTTGAACCGGCGCACGATACCGGCAAAGCCCTGCTGCGCGGCTAGACGCGTGGCCTGGCCTTCGCCGTGGAACGCTTGGGGCAGGTTTCCGTGGGTGGGCAGGAGCCCGGGTGGTGGCTCACCGGAGGGGACGCGTTCCGGTTGGCGGCGCTCCTTGAACGCCCGGTGAACCTTGTGCCAGGTCTTGTTTTCGATGGGCTCTGGTGCCACCTGCGACCCGATTGCCGACAGGATTCCGCCCCGTGAAGATGCGCTGGGTGTTGATGCTGTTGCTGACTCTGAATCTGGCGTACCTGGGCTGGGGTCTGTACCGGGCGCATGTGCCGGATCCCGGTCGCGAGATTCAGCCTCTGCAGCGTGCGCCTGGAGTCAGCGATATCCGGCTGATCGATTCGCTCGCCGATTCACCGCCGCCATCGGTTTCCGGGCATCCGGCACCGGCGGCAGCGCAGGATCACGGGCAGGCTGGTCGCTAATCCGTTGGTGGCAGATTCAGCGGGCAAGCGCCTTGAAGCCCAGCGCGACATCGTCCGGGTCTGCACCCGGCGCGATCCATAACTGCGCGTGGACCTTCTCGGGGTCGATTCCAGCGGCTGCGATGTCCGCGGGATCTAGGCGTCCGAGCCACCAGGCCAGCGCAGCCTGAGTGCGGGTCTCGATCCACGGTTCCAGTTCCCGGGTCCGGCGTTCCCGGTACCCGCCGAGATCCTCGTCGTGGAAGCCTGCGACGGCCTCGAGCAACCGGAGTTCCTGTGACCGGTCGGTGGCGCCGGTCGCCTGCAGGTAGAGATGCCAGGCGATGCCCGGCCAGACCTGGGCGGGCAGGTAGCCTTCCAGTTCCGGCGGGCCATCCGGCGGCAGCGCGTGCAGGTAGCCGCTCTCGGTGGCCAGCGCGTTCTCCAGTGCGAGCAGCGCGGAACCGGCCCATTCCAGCAGGGAACGGTCCTCCAGGGCATGGTAGGCCCGGATGAGCGCGGCAATCACCTGGCCGGACGCGTCGGCGAAACTGCTGCGGTCGACCGGCGGCGGCGCCAGACCCGCGCGGACCTGCAAAGGCTGGGCGTAGTAGAAGTCGTCCGAGTACTGACTGCCGAAGAAGCGCTGTTCGTCGGGATCCCACAAGTGGTTTCGAAGGTAATCGAGGTTGCGCTCGACCACAGTCCGGTAAGCAGCGTCGCCAAAACGCTTGTACGCATCGGCAAACAGCCAGAGGAACGCCGCGTTCTGGTCGAGGCGTTTCGAGGTTTCGAGCGCGCGTTCACGATCCGGCTGATCGGGATCGAAGAAGAAAAAGAAGCCGCCTTCCTCGGGGTCCCACAGGTCCTCGATGACCTGATCCAGCAGATCGGGCATGCGTTGCTGCCAGTCGTGCTGGCGCAGCAGCAAACCGAGGGTCCAGGGCTGCGGGCGCTTGCTCAAAGTGCCGAACATCGCGCTCCCGCTCAACCTGCGCGAGCGAGGCTCGTAAACCTCGTCCAGCATCTCCAGAAACCCTTCCACCGTTTCGATCGGCTCGTCGGCCGGAACCAGTTCGCGACCGGTGGCGGAGAGCTGTCGGCGCTGCTCGATCAGCACCCGAGACAGGTCCGCCGGTCCGACATGGCCGGTAAACCGGGCTCGCACATCGTCCTGGGCGTCGACGATGACCACGAAGGGCAGACCGCGCCCTCCATAACGGGTGAATAGGTCACGCCTGCGGTCGAGATCGATCAACACCGGGATGAACCCGGTCTGGATCGCAGCGACCACATCGTCGTGTTCCAGGCTTTCGTCCTGGAAATCCCGGCACCAGGTGCACCACTGCCCATGAAAATAAAGGAACAACGGGCGGTTTTCGGTGCGCGCCCGGTAAAAAAGGGCAGGGTCGAACGCATTCCAGTCGATTCGGGAACCGGCCGGATAGTCGTCTCCGGTGGCCGCTCCCGGTATCGAGAGGCCCAGACCCAGGAACAGCAACAGCGTCAGAAGAGGGGTGAGCGCACGTCCGCGTGAACGCGCCGCTGTTGCCGCCTGCGCCCCGACATTGGCCGGATTCTGGAATGTGTCTCGACTCATATCCGTTCGGACGCCGCCGACTCCACAGAATTCCCGAACCCTCCGACCACTGGGGTAACCGCAGCGCTTGCGGGAGCGATCAGGCGCTCTCCGAAGCGAGCCGCTCCCGCACCCGTTCGAGCACCTCCGCACTGATCCGCCGTACCACCGGGCCGGCCACACGGCCGACAGTCTTGTCCAGCAGAAAGCTGTTCAGCGTGTAATCGATCACGAGTTGCAGATCCGTCCCCCCCCGGGCCGGCGACAGCCGGTAGCGGCCGGTGTTCGAAATCCCGGTGACCGACTTCCAGGCGATACGTTCAGGTTCGTCACTCTGGACGATCTCGACCACCCATTCGTAGCGCACCCCGGCCACCCGAACCTCCCAGCGGTAGCGTTCATCGCCCAGCGGGGTCACGGTTTCCACGGCCCCGGTGTAGCGGGGAAAATCCTCCACCTTGCGCAGCATCCGAAAGACCGTCTGTGGGTCTGCGGGGAGAAAGGCTCGAGTTTCGATCGATGGCATCCGTGTGGTTCCCTGGTTCGGATTGCTGGACCCTTCCGGTGGTTGCGGTACCGCCGCTGCACGCCCCCCGGAACGGCGGGGCATTGAACTCTGGCGACCCCGGTTGGATACTGTGCGCCGCAACACCATGGCATCCGGGGGACAAGATGGGCGACACGGACAACTACGCGGACCTGCGCGACACGCGACTCACCGCGGGCCTCTCCGACGAGCAGGTCAACCGGCTGGCGGGAATCTCGTACTGCCGCAAGCTTAGCGACAACGAAAAGCTTTTTCATGAGGGCGAGCAGGACGACGCGCTCTGCGTGATCACCTCGGGCAAACTGGCCGTGACCCGCAACGTGGGTGGCGGGCAGGAGGTCACGCTGCACATTCTGCAAGCCGGGGATCTGGCTGGCGAAATGGGCTTCATCGCCGGGCGTCCGCACAGCGCGTCGCTGCGCGCCATCGGCAACCCGACGGTCTGCACCTTCAACCGTCAGGACTTCGAGTCGCTGATCGAATCCGATCCCTGGCTGGTGTACCAGGTGATGAAGAACATCGTGCAGGTCGGGCACAACATCCTGCACCGCATGAATGCCCAGTTCGTCGAGATGTCGAACTACATCTCGCATCAGCACGGGCGTTACTGATCCGGCCGACCGGCATCAGCCGGTCGAACCATTCTCGCCGTTTCCCTCGCGTGCCAGTGCTTCCGCACGGCGCGCGATGGCGCGCGTCATTCCCGCGAAAATGAACAGGTGGGCGGGCACCAGCGCGTACCAGTACAACAGCCCCCAGACGCCGGCCGGATGCCAGTAGGCGGTGGCGCGGATGCGGGTGTCCTGCCCTTGGGGCTCGAGTTCGAACTCGAGTACTCCTGAACCCGGCGCTCGCATGCCGAAGAACAAAGTCAGGCGCCGTCCGGGTTCCATCGCGATCACGCGCCAGGAATCCACGGTGTCGCCGACCCGCAGTTCATCGGGATGCCTTCTGCCGTAGTTGAGGCCCGGCCCACCGACCATCCAGTCCAGAACCTCGCGAATCTTCCACAGGGCGTTCATGTAGAAGTAGCGGTTGGAGCCACCGATGGAGGCGACCACTCGCCAGACTTCCGCAGCCGGAGCCTGAGCGACTGCGCTGCCGCCCGCACGCTTGGCGTAGTAGGCGTAGTCGGGTCGGTAGTCGCGGAAAGCGAAAGCGCCCTCGGTCCAGCGCGCAGCAATCTCGTGCCGCCGCTCGGCCTCGAACGCCGCGCGCACCGAGGCGCGAAAATCCAGCAACTCCTGTGGGACCAGGCGTCGTATCGCCGCGTCCTCCGCTGTGAAGTCCTGGCGCATGCCCTCGATCAGCGCCCGGGCAACGGGTGCCGGAACCGCCGTGACCAGGCGCAACCAGTACGATGACAGACGGGGCGTGAGCAGGGGCACAGGGATGATACGGGGTGGCCGCTTCCCGGCTTCCTCGGCCAGGATCCGCATCATGTCCGCATAGCTCAGGTACTCCGGGCCGGCAGCATCGAGGATTCTGCCCTCCGCATCCGGCACCTCCGGAATGCGCAGCAGATATTCCAGAAGATTGTCCAGCGCGATGGGCGGCGATTTTGCCAGGACCCATCGCGGAGTGATCATCACCGGAAGGTGGAACACGAGATCGCGCATCACCTCGAAGGCGGCGGAGCCCGGTCCGACGATGATGCCGGCCCGGACCTCCGTGACTGGTACCGAGCCCTCGCGCAGCACGTCACCGGTCCGCTGTCGGGACACGATGTGCTCGGTGCTGGCGGAGGGTGGCACCAGTCCGCCGAGATAGACGATTCGACGCACGCCGGCCGCGGCTGCGGCCGTTGCAAAATGGGTGGCGGCTTCCAGGTCAATGCGTCCGAAATTGCGACCCGCGGCCATCGAGTGCACCAGGTAGTAGGCCGTGTCGACATCCTCCAGCGCGGCGGCCAGCGTTTCCGGCTTCAGGGCATCGGCCGCGACGGTTTCGACCTCGTCCCAGTCACGAGCCGCGAGCACTTCCGGTGAACGGGCAGCGGCCCGGACCGGAATGCCCGAGGCGACCAGGCGGGGCACGAGGTGGGTGCCAATGTACCCGCTGGCACCGAACACGAGCCGCAGACGCTTGCGCGGTGCGCCGTCCGTATCGGGATGGGTTTGGCTGTTCATCGTCTCGTTCCTCGGAGCGGGCGGATGCTGCGGCTATGGTCGGCCAAGGCGCGATCCCTCGTCCAGGACCGCGGTGAGACGCCGCATGCGGCGCGTGGCCATCAGAGTGGAAAGCCCGCGAAACGCAGTGCCAGCCAAAATGCGAACAGTAGGGAGAAGATCGCGGTGCGCCCCAGCAGCGGGTTCAGGGCGGGGCCGTCCAGCGTCATCGCCTGACGGCTCAGTAGCGCGGCCAGCAGAAGCAGCACGATCCAGGCGACCCACGTCCAGCCCGGTTGCCCCAGCGGCAGCATCAGCAGGACAGGCACCAGGAGCAGGCCCGCCAATAGCCATCGGGTGTTCGCAGAGCCCATGCGAACGGCCAGCGTCCGCTTCCCGGCGCGGGCGTCGCTGTGGCGGTCGCGCAGGTTGTTCACCACGAGAATCGCTGCGACCGGAATCCCGACAAGTACCGAGGCCACCACCGCCTCGGGGCCGATCGGGCTCTGGTGGGCGAGGAGGCTGCCGAGCACCGCGACCGGGCCGAAGAAGAACCAGACCGCGACTTCGCCCAGCGCCCGGTTTGCGTAGGGCCGGTGACCACCGCTGTAGCCAAGCACTGCGAGTACCGCGAGCCCTCCCAGCAGCCAGAGGATCCAGTGGCCGAAGATGATCAGCCAAAGGCCGGTGAAGATGGCTGTTCCGAGTGCCAGCACGAGGCCCATTCGCAACTGGGCGGCGCTGAGCAGACCGCTTTGCAGCGCGCGCACGGGGCCCAGCCGATCGGGCTGGTCGACGCCAGAAAGGCCATCGAACAGATCGTTGGCGAGATTGACCGCGATCTGCAGCGTGAGTGCGC
>PULL01000049.1 GCA_003550945.1 Thioalkalivibrio sp.
CTTCCTGTTTGAACGCCTGATCCGGGACGCCGACGACAGCCGTTCGAGCCACGATTTCGGCAAGGACATCATTCCCGGAATCATCAACCGCTACCGGGTGATGGCCTATCCGTTCCGGGACGAGAAGCAGGGGGTGCAGGCCTACTGGCGCGATGTCGGCACCGTGGACTCCTACTGGCAGACGAACCTGGAGCTCATCGGTGTGACGCCCGAGCTCAATCTGTACGACAGCGAGTGGCCCATCTGGACTTACCAGGAGCAGTGGCCGCCAGCCAAGTTCGTGTTCGATGACGACGACCGTCGCGGCATGGCAATCGACTCCATGGTGTCCGGTGGCTGCATCATCTCCGGCAGCACGGTCCGACACTCCCTGCTGTTTTCCGATGTGCAGGTGAACGAGGGGGCGCTGGTACAGGACTCCGTGATTCTGCCCAGCGTGCAAGTCGGCGAAAATTGCGAAATCCGCAAGTGCGTGATCGACAAGGGTTGCCAGATACCGGACGGAACCCGCATCGGGGTGGACGATCAGGAAGACGCCCGCCATTTCTACATTTCCCCGGGTGGTGTGCGGGTCGTCACGCCCGAGATGCTGGGACAGCTCTCCCGCTATGTCCGCTGAGCGCACGGAGAGCGACACCACGGCTCCCGAGCTGGACGTGGTGCTGTGCTGGCACATGCATCAGCCGCAGTACTTCGATCAGGGCCAGGGCGCCTACGCATTACCCTGGACGTACCTGCACGCGCTGAAGGACTACTCGGACATGGCCGCGCACCTGGAGTCGGTGCCGGAGGCCCGCGCGGTGGTCAATTTTGCGCCGATCCTGCTGGAGCAGATCGCGGACTACGCGCAGCGGGTTGCGGACTACCTCGAGCACGGGCAGCCGATCCCGGATGCGGTTCTGACCCTGTTGACCACCGCGCCGGTCCCTGACGACGCGGCCGCGCGCGCGGAGATCGTCCGTGTCTGCCTGCGGGCACACGAACCGCGGATGATCGAGCCCTTCCCGCTGTTCCGCAGCCTCGCGGCGATCGCAAAGAGCGCGCAGGAGGATCCCGCGCTGTTGCGGCACCTCGCACCGTCCTTCTTCCTCGACCTCGCCACCTGCTACCACATCGCGTGGCTCGGGGCGACGGTGCGCCGGGAAAACCCCGAAGTGCAGCGCTGGCTGGCCGAGGAAGAGGGTTTTGACGCAGGCACCCGCCGTCACCTGCTGGAGCTGATCGGGTACACCCTGGCCGACATCATTCCGCGCTACCGGGAACTGGCTGAATCCGGGCGGGTCGAGCTTTCGTTCACTCCCTATGCGCACCCCATCATGCCGTTGCTGCTGGACATCGGTTCCGCCCGGGAGGCGATGCCCGAGGTGTTGCTGCCCGAGCAGACCGAGTACCCGGATGGCGAGGCGCGGGTGCGCTGGCACATCGAGCGGGGGCTCGACATTTTCGAGAAGCACTTCGGTTTCCGCCCTCAGGGTTGCTGGCCCTCCGAGGGATCCGTCAGCACCGCAACGCTGCGGCTGCTGGACGAATATGGGATCCGCTGGGCGGCGAGCGGTCAGACCGTGCTCGCGAACAGTCTGGCGGCAGCGCCCGATGCGGAAAAGGCGCCACGCGACGGCTGGCTGCATCAGGCCTACCGGCTGGAGGGCACCCGGATGCTCACGTTCTTCCGCGACGACGGGCTCTCCGACGCGATCGGATTCCGCTATGCCGACTGGCATGCCCGCGATGCGGTCGGCGACTTCGTGCACCATCTCGAGAATATCGTCGACGCACCGCCGCCGGGCGGCGTGGTCTCGGTGATTCTCGATGGTGAGAACGCGTGGGAATACTACCCGGAAAATGGTTTCCACTTTCTGCACGAGCTGTATCGGCGCCTCTCGGATCACCCGCGCATCCGGCTGCGGACCTTTGCCGACATCTGCTCGCGCTGCACGAACGGCTTGCCCGAATTGCCGGGCGTGGTGGCCGGGAGCTGGGTTTACGGCACCTTCTCCACCTGGATCGGCGATCCCGACAAGAACGCGGGTTGGGACCGTCTGATCGAGGCGAAGCAGGCGGTCGATACCGCGCTGCAGCAGCATCCGGAATTGCGCAACGAGGCACTGCTCGAACAGCTTGCGATCTGCGAGGGGTCGGACTGGTGCTGGTGGTTCGGCAGTTACAACCCGGCCGGTTCGGTGAGCGACTTCGAGATCCTCTATCGGCGGCATCTGGCCGCGCTGTACCAGCGTGCCGGACTGGCAGTTCCCGAATCGTTGTCGCAGGTGCTCTCCACCGGCGGCGGTGACCCGGCGGCTGGCGGCACGATGCGCCGGGGTCAGGCGCACTCGTGAGTGAGCGCGAACCGGCCAACCGGCTGCTGGAGAAGCGCCGGTCCGGGGTGATTTTGCATCCCACGTCGCTGCCCGGTCCCGGTCACGTGGGCCGCATCGGGAGGGAGGCATGGCGCTTCCTGGACTGGCTGGAGCAAGCCGGGTTCAGCGTGTGGCAGATCCTGCCGCTGAACCCGCCGCAGGCCGACGGTTCTCCGTATGCGTGCATCTCCGCGTTCGCGGGGGATACGCGGCTGATTGACCCCGAGGGTATGGTGAAAAGGGGCTGGCTGCATTCTGCGGCGGGTCGCATGCCGATTGGGCAGGCTTTGTCCGAGGCCCGGTTGGCGCTTGCGTCGACCGGAGGCACAAGCTGGGACGAATACCATGCGTTCTGCGAAGCACAGGGCGACTGGCTGGAGGATTTCGCGCGGTTCGTGGTCATCAAGCGGTTGCAGGGCAACCGGCCCTGGTGGACCTGGCCGGATCCGTTGCTGCACCGCGACCCGCGTCGGATGGAGCAACTGCGGGGAGAGGCAGGCGAGGCGCTGGATGCGGTCCGCTTCGGGCAGTTCGTGTTCTTCCAGCAGTGGACCGAGTTGCGACGGGAAGCGAACAGCCGTGACATCCTGCTGCTCGGGGACATGCCCATTTTCGTGGCGCACGACTCCGCCGACGTCTGGGCGAACCCAGAGAATTTCGACCTGGATGGCAGCGGACAGCCGATGACCGTGGCCGGGGTGCCGCCGGATTACTTTTCGGAAACCGGCCAACGCTGGGGGAACCCCCACTATCGCTGGGACTACCTGGCGCAGACCGGCTACCGCTGGTGGATGCAGCGCATCGGCTGGGCGCTGGAGGGCCTCGATGCGCTGCGTATCGATCACTTCCGGGGCTTCGAGGCGTACTGGTCGATTCCCGCGCAGGAGCCGACAGCGATGGGTGGCGAGTGGGTTCGGGGTCCGGGGGCGGCGTTTTTCGACGCGTTGCTGGAGCGCTTCGGCGAACTGCCGCTGCTCGCCGAGGATCTGGGTGTGATCACCCCCGAGGTAACCGCATTGCGAAAGCGGTTCGGAATGCCGGGAATGAAGATCCTTCAGTTCGCGTTCGACGGAAGTGATGACAATCCCTATCTCCCGGAAAACCACGAGGAGCTGGGCGTCGTCTACACGGGCACACACGACAACGACACCACGGTCGGCTGGTTCGAATCGCTTCCGCAAGAGGCCCGTGCCCGGGTGTTGGAAAGACTGAGCCACCCGGGTCCGGAG
The DNA here is from genome assembly GCA_003550945.1 of Thioalkalivibrio sp. GTDB lineage: Bacteria > Pseudomonadota > Gammaproteobacteria > Ectothiorhodospirales > Ectothiorhodospiraceae > Thioalkalivibrio. The sequence goes on from PULL01000049.1 coordinate 3,587, forward strand.
ATGCCATGGCCGCTGATCCGGACCGCCCTGCAGTCGCCGGCACGCCTCGCGGTGATCCCGATGCAGGACGCGCTCGGACTCGACGGAAGGCACCGCATGAACACGCCCGGAACTTCCGAAGGCAACTGGCACTGGCGTTTTTCGTGGCAGCATGTCCCGCCGGATCGGGCCGTGGAACTGCGGCAGATGAACGAGGACGCGGACCGCGTTCCCGCAGGGACGGGGTCGTAAATCCGTCCCCGACCATCAACCCCCCGGCCTAGCGGCGGGAGCGGGGGCCGAAGATCAGCCAGAGAATGAAGCCGAGTAACGGCAGCAGGATCAGGACTACGATCCAGACCACCTTCGCGCCAGTGGATGCGCCGCTCTGAACCGTGCTGACGATCGCCCAGATCACCAGAATCAGCAGGATCAGGCCGAGTAAACCCGAGACTTCTATCATCGCGTGGTGTCCTCTGTTCGAATTCGGGATCCGGCGATCGCGCTAGCGTTCGCTGATCCACTCAAGGGCCCGGCGCCGGGCCTCGATCAGTTCCGACTCGCTCAGGTGGTTCGCGATCTCGTGCCGCATCTGTTCGCCGGACTGATGACCGCCGGAGGCCGCCAGAGTGGCCCATTTGTGTGCCTCGACGAGATCCAGCGGGACCAGTTCACCCCGGGCGTGCAGCATCGCCAGCCAAGCCTGCATTTCGGGAAGGCCCGCTTCCGCCCCAACGCGGGTGTAGTGGACGGCCCCGGCGGCGTCAGCGGCCAGGTTGCCGACTCCTTCCATGTACATCTGCGCGAGGTAGAAGGCCGCCTCGGTGACGCCGTCCTCGAGAGCTTCGACCAGCAGGTCTCGGGCCTGCGTGCCCCTTTCCGGCCGCACGTTCGTCATCGCGTCGGATACCATCAGCGAGGCCAGTGCGAGCCTCCCGGCGCTGTCGTCGCGTTCCTCGATGACCCGCCGGAACCACTCCTCGCCGGTGGCCCGGTCGGGTTCGACCCCGAGACCCTGGATGAACATCCAGCCGATGCGCAGGCCATATTCGTTTTCGCCCGCTTCGTAGGCATTGGTGTAATACTCGAGTGCTTTCTGGGCATCCGGCTCGACGCCCAGCCCCTGCTCGTACAGCCAGCCCACGGCCCCCATGGCCTCGACGGATCCGCTGTCCGCCGCAGCCTCGAGCCAGCGGCGCGCCTCCACGAGGTCCGGTGGTTCCCGCTGGAGGTGTTTCTCGGCTTCCAGGCGCTGCTCCTCGGCCTCGAGTTCTGCCGCGGCTTCCGGACTGAATGGGACTGGGGCGGCGGAAGCGGCGCCAGCGACGAGAAAGACAGTAAGAAACGGGATCGCCCAGTGCATGGATGCGGCTCCGGTGCCGATGGAACGCCTCTATGCTACCGTTTACCGTCGTTCACTGCATAAAGACCGAATCCTTGGAACAGAACGCAACCGTTCGGGAACGATCGTCCCGGCTCCCCTGGATCCTCGTCCTGCTGCTCTCAGCGCTGCTCGTGGCCGCCGGACTGCGAATCTATTACCTGATGCAGGCCGAGCGGGACGCGGTGGTCACGCTGACGGCCGCGGAGCAGTCGGTGCTCGACGAGAAGCTGGAACGCCTGCGCACGGCTGCCTTCGGGACCGTTCCGCCGGCTGCGGCGTTGCCGGAAACCCTGGAAGAAGACGCCGCGGAACCGGACGCGGTCGCAGTTCCACAGATCTACGAAGAGGACCCTGAGCGGCGCCTGGTGCGGTTCACCGAGCGCGAGATGAACGCCGCGATCGCCCGTGACCCCTCGCTTGCCGGACGCGCCGCGCTGCGCCTGTCGCCAGGGCAGGTGTCGTCGACGTTCCTGGTGGATGTGCCGGAGGAAATGCCGGTCGTCGGCGGCCGCCGGCTGCGGGTTCAGGCCGGGCTTCACTTGGTGACCGAGGGCGACCGTGTTCAGGCGCGGCTGATCGGGGTCAGCGTGTCTGGCATTCCGCTCCCGAACGCTTGGCTAGGCGGGCTGAAAGGGACGGACCTGCTGGAAGGCAGTGGTCTCGGTGCGCTCGGCGCAGGGATCGA
>PULL01000271.1 GCA_003550945.1 Thioalkalivibrio sp.
CCCTTGCGCGGATACTCCACCAACAGCACCCGCTTGAACGACTGCCCGCCATCGTCGAGCACCGTGCGCATCACCTGCTTCACCGCGCTGTAGATCGAACTCACCAGCGGGATCCGCTCGACGATCGCATCGCCGATGTCGAACAGCTTGCGGCCGACGATGTTCGCCGCGACCAGGCCGGTGAGGAACACGATCACGATCGCGACCACCACGCCAGTGCCGGGCACGCTGAAACCGAGGATCGCTTCGGGCCGCCAGCTCGGCGGCAGCAGCAGGATCGTGAAGTCGAGCATGTCCACCAGGAACTTGATGATCAGCCCGGTGACGATCAGCGGGACCCAGACCAGCAGCCCCGCGATCAGGTAACGACGGAAATGAATGAACACTCAGCCCGCCTGGGCATTCGCCGCACAGCCGCCCGAGCCGGAGGCAGGCGCGCCACAGCTGCCGGAAGCGCCGGCATCGGGCTTCGGGGACTCCTTCAGATTGCGCTGCCCGGCCTTCTTGAAATCGGTCTCGTACCAGCCGCCGCCGGAAAGACGGAAGCCGGCGGCCGACACCAGCTTGGACAGTTCGGGGGCTCCGCAGGACGGGCAGTCGGTCAGAGCCGGATCCGAGAACTTCTGGATCACCTCGGTCCTTTCGCCGCAGCCGCGGCACTCGTATTCGTAGATCGGCATGTTTCCAACTCCGGATGCTATAAAGGGATGCGCGTATTATGCGGCTGAATCCTGCGAATGAAAGCACCCGCTTGGCACACGCGTCCCATGACCCCGGGGCGCCTGGTCAAGGCGCATGAAAACTCGAGGAAAATCAATGGCCGACAAGATCGTGATCATGCTGCTGACCCTGGATCTGGACCGTTATGGCACGCTCGGAGCACCGTTTTTCCAGGCCACGGTCGCGGCGGTGATGGACCTGGAGGTCGAGATGTACTTCGCCGGCCAGAGCACCCGGCTGCTGATCCAGGGATTCGCGGAGACGATCCACCCGGGCACGGCCCGCGAGAAATCGGTGTACAGCTTCATGAAAGACGCCCACGAGGCCGGGGTGAAATTCTATGCCTGCTCGGGCGCGATGAAGGAGAACGGGTTGACGCCGGAAAACGCGATCCCGGAGATGGACGGCATGCGGGGCGGGGCCGCGTTCATTGCCGAGATCATCGAACCCAACGTGGTCACCCTGACCTATTGATATGGCGGAAAGCACCCGTGCGGTCCTGATCACCGGCTGCTCGTCCGGGATCGGCGAACACGTCGCGCTCGCTCTGAAGGAACGGGGGTATCGCGTGTTCGCCACCACGCGCCGGGGCGAGTGCGTCGCGCGCCTGAAAGGCCAGGGCCTCGAAGCGCTGCGCCTGGACCTCGACGACTCCGCGAGCATCCAAAGCGCGGTGCGCGAGGTGCTCGCGCGCACCGGGGGCCGGCTTTACGCGCTGTTCAACAACGGCGCCTACGGCCAGCCGGGTGCGGTCGAAGACCTGTCCCGGCAGGCCTTGCGCGCGCAGTTGGAGACCAACGTGCTGGGCTGGCTGGAGCTCACCAACGCGGTGATCCCGGCGATGCGCCGCCAGGGCGAGGGTCGCATCATCCAGAACAGCTCGGTGCTCGGCGTGGTCGGGCTGCGCCTGCGCGGCGCCTATGTCTGCTCCAAGTTCGCGATCGAGGGCCTGAGCGACGTGCTCCGCCAGGAGCTGCACGGCAGCGGCATCCGCGTGGTGCTGATCGAGCCGGGGCCCATCCGAAGCCGCTTTCGGACCAATGCGTTTCTCGCCTACCGCCGATTCATACGTCCGCGCCAGAGCTACTGGCGCCAGACCTACGAGCGGGCCGAAAACCGGCTCAGCGATTCCAGCCGCGAGGCGCCGTTCACCCTGGGCCCCGAGGCGGTGCTGAAGGCCGTGCTGCGGGCGCTGGAGGCACGGCGCCCCAAGGCGCGCTACCGCGTGACCGTGCCGACCCACCTGTTCGCGACCCTGAAGTGCCTGCTGCCGACGCGTGCGATGGACTTCGTGCTGCGCGCGGTCTCCCGCGGCGAGAACCGCTGACCCGGATCCCCGTTCATGAACCTGATTTTCTTCGTGCTGGTGGCCGCCGCCTTCTTGAGTGCCGCGTGGCGGGAGCTGACCGAAATCGGCACCGACACCCAGCCGATGCAGGAACTGTCGCAGGCGGCCATCAGCTCCGCCGGCAGCGCGGTGGAACTGGCGATTGGCCTGGTCGGCGTGATGGCCCTGTTCCTCGGGCTGATGAAAATCGCCGAAGCCGGCGGTCTGCTCACCGTACTCGCGCGGCTGCTGCGCCCGATGATGACCCGCCTGTTCCCCAGCGTGCCGCCGGAACACCCGGCGATGGGCGCGATGATCCTGAATTTCTCCGCGAACATCCTGGGGCTGGGCAACGCGGCGACACCCTTCGGCATCCGCGCCATGCAGGAGCTCAACAAGCTGAACCCGCACCCCGGCACCGCGACCAACGCGATGGCGCTGTTCCTTGCGATCAACACCTCCAGCATCACCCTGCTGCCCACCGGCGTCATTGCGCTGCGCGCGAGCCTGGGCGCGGCCGAGCCGGCTGCGATCCTGCCCACCACCCTGTTCGCGACGCTGTTCGCGACCATCACCGGCATTACCAGTGCACTGGTGCTGCAGCGGTTCTTTCCGCCGCCCGCGGCGGCGCCCGCTCCGGAGACCGGCACCGAACCCGAGGCCGGGTCCCGGGCGGAACCTGCCCCGGAGGCACGAGCCACCGGGGAGCCCGAGCCCGCGCCGGAGGCGCCACAACCGATGGGGATCGAAGTGCCCTCCGAGGGCTACCCGGGCTGGGTCAGCGCATTGGTGCTGCTGGCGGTGCTGGCGATCATCCCGCTGACGATCGTCTATGGCCAGGTGGTCGCTCCCTGGATCATCCCGGGACTGATCGTCGGCTTCCTGCTGTTCGGGGTCGCACGGGGCGTGCGCATCTACGAAGTCTTCATCGAAGGCGCGAAGGAGGGCTTCCAGGTCGCATTGCGCATCATCCCCTACCTGGTCGCGATCCTGGTCGCGGTCGGCATGCTGCGCGCCAGCGGGGCGCTCGGGGTGTTCGTCGGCCTGATGGCGCCCTGGACTACCCCGCTGGGGCTTCCGCCAGAGGCATTGCCGATGGCCCTGCTCCGGCCACTGTCCGGATCCGGCGCCTACGGCATCATGGCCGGCATCATGCAGGATCCGGCGACCGGCCCCGACACCTACGTCGGCCTGCTGGTGTCGACGCTGCAGGGTTCCACCGAGACGACCTTCTACGTGCTGGCCGTGTACTTCGGCGCGATCCAGGTGCGCCGGGTGCGCCACACGCTGGCCGCGGCGCTTTCGGCCGACGTCGCCGCGGTGATCGCGGCGGTGTTCATCGTCAGCTGGCTGTTTCTGTGAAACCGCGCTCCACGGCCCTGCGCAAGCGCCGGCCGTTCCCCGCCCGGGGCCCGCACGACTACGCGTTGCTGGTCGACGGCGGAGCCTTCATCCCGACGATGCTCGATGCGATCGAATCGGCTTCCCGGCAGGTGCTGCTGGAGATGTACCTGATGAGTTCCGGGGCTCTGGCCGAGCGGTTCGTGCTGGCGCTGACGGCGGCGGCGCAGCGCGGGGTGGCCGTACACCTGCTGCTGGACGGATTCGGAGGCCAAGGGCTGCGACAGGCAGATCGCCAGCGCCTGACGGCGGCGGGCGTGCACCTGGCAGTGTACAACCCCCTCGGCGTGAGCCGCTGGCGGGTCTCGCTGTTCCGCGACCACCGCAAACTGCTGCTGGTGGATGACCGCATCGCCTTCGTGGGCGGCGCGGGCATCACCGATGACTTCGATCCCGACGCGCGGGACGACGGCATGCACTGGCACGAGGTGATGCTGGCGCTGCGCGGACCCTGCGTGGCCGACTGGCGGCGGCTGTTCACCCTGTGCTGGCGCAACTGGAGTCCGGAGCCGGTGGCGCTTTCCGATGCGGCGGCGGCAGAATCCTGGCCGTCGGTCCGGCCCGACGGCCGGGTACTCGGGAATCAGCGCAGCGGCGGGCGAGCGGTGATGCGCGCGGTGCTGGCCGAAATCGGCAAGGCCCGACGGCGAGTCTGGATCGCCACCGCCTACTTTGTTCCGACCCGGCGGCTGCGGCGGGCGCTCAAGCGCGCCGCGCGACGCGGCGTCGATGTGCGTCTGCTTCTTGCAGGGCCGTGCAACGACCATCCATCGGTCTGGCACGCCGGGCGGCGGTTCTACGGGCGCCTGCTGCACGCTGGTGTCCGGATTTTCGAATACCAGCCGCGCTTCCTGCACGCGAAGATGGTGCTCTGCGACGACTGGGTCAGCATCGGCTCGAGCAACCTGGATCACTGGAACCTGCGCTGGAGCCTCGAGGCCAATCAGGCGGCGATGGACTCCGCCCTCGCGGAGCAGGTGGCGTCGCTGTTCACGGCCGACTTCGAGCTGAGCGAGCAATGGACCGCACAGGCCTGGCAGCGCCGCGGATGGTGGACGCGCCTGCTCGAACGCGTGAGCGGTGGCTTTGACGACTACCTGGTGCAGTGGAGCTACCACCGGGCATTGCGTCACCCGCCGCCCCACCGGGAAGTCTGAACGCGCCGGACCCGCCCGGGTCCGCCCGCGTGGGTCAGGAACCCTCTGCGGGAAACAGCGGGTCGATGAATTCCCGCAGGCCGCGCAGGTACTCGGCGCGACTGCGCAGGAACGCGTCGTTGTGGCCGCCGCGCAGTTCCAGCAGCGGCGCGCCGGCGGCATCGGCGATCCGGCGTCCGTGCTCGAACGGCACGATCTCGTCGTCACGGCTGTGCACCACCAGCACCGGGGCGTCGATCGCCTCGACCCGGCCCAGCACTTCGTACTCGTGGCGGATCAACCGGCGGACCGGCAACCAGGGATAGACCTCCGCGCCGAGATCGGCGGCACTGGTGAACGGGGACTCGAGGATCACCGCCCCCGGCGTCTCCCGAACCGCCAGCTCCGCCGCGACCGCGGCGCCCAGCGAACGCCCGAACACCACGATCCGGGACGCCGGAATGCCGCGCTCTTCGCGCAGGTAGCGCCAGGCGGCCGCGGCGTCGAGCCGCGTGCCGGTCTCGCTTGGCCGCCCGCCACTTCTGCCATAGCCGCGGTAGCTGAGAATGAACACCGACAGATCGAGTTCGTGGAAGATCTTAAGGGAGTCGATTCGATGCGAGATGTTCCCGCCGTTGCCGTGGAAAAACAGCAGGGTCGCGCGGGCTTCGGCAGCCGGCACGAACCAGCCGTGCAACGCCACCCCGTCCTCCGCAACCAGTTCGACATCGTCGTAAGCGAGACCATGCCGGTCCGGCGACGTGACCAGAGTCGAGGTCGGAAAGTAAAACAATCGGTCCTGCGTCAGATAGAGGAACGCGACGAACAGCGCGTAGGCCACGATGCCCATCAGCAGAAACTGGAGCAGCGTTCGGCCCACCTGCCGTATCCCGATATGCTGTCCGGTCAGAACCGGCATCGGGCCGGGGCTGAACTGACCGGAGCCATCACGGCGCCTTGCGGTTCCGTCACTGCCGCCGATAGGGGTCGAAGTCGAACTTGCCGGCGGTCATGTCGTCCCAGAGATCGCTCTGC
>PULL01000305.1 GCA_003550945.1 Thioalkalivibrio sp.
ACGCTCTTCCGATTGTATCCGCAGGCGCGGGTGCGGCCGTGGACGCTGATCATCCCCACGCCGGCAGCCTCGGCCAGGCGAGCAATCCGCACTGCATTCACCTGGTCGCGGTCGAGACCGAGGCGCATCTTCAGGGTTACCGGTACGGGCACCGCCGCTGTGAGTCCGGTCAGCAGCCGTTCCACCAGCGCCTCGTCGCCCAGCAGCGCAGATCCTGCCGCCCGGCTGCAGACTTTCTTGGCCGGGCAACCCAGGTTCAGATCGATAATGTCGGCGCCCTGCGCCACGTTCTCCCGGGCGGCCCGCGCCAGTGCGTCGGGATCATTGCCGAGTAGCTGCACGATCCTGGGTTCAGGTTCGTCACGGTGGTCCAGTCGATGGCGGCTCTTCGCGGTATTCCAGAGTCGGGTATCCGACGTGACCATTTCCGAGACCGCGGCGCTGGCGCCGAGTCTTCTGCAAAGCGTTCGGAAGGGCCGGTCGCTGACCCCGGCCATTGGGGCCAGGAACACCACCGGGTCAGGAAGCTCGTGGGCGCCCAGGATCACGTCGTGCGCCGCCTGCGGATCACAGGGTACGCACCGAGATGCCCTCGACCGTTTCGGCGGGCTCGTCGACGACCAGTCGCAGACGCCTGATCTCCCCGGGTTCCAGCATGCGGGCGGCTTCGACCGGATCCAGGTATTCGAGCGGCTCCCAACGCGCCTGCGCCAGCGTGCGCCCGAAACGGTCGGACAGCACCAGTTCCAGCGGCGGCCAGGGCTGCGGACGTTCGAGCGTGTTGGTGATCCGCATTTCCACCCGCAGCCAGCCCTGCGCCTGTGTGTCCAGATGCAGCCCGCCAATGTGCAGCGTTCCCGGTATGGGGCGGCGCAGATCCGGGCAGGGCAGCTGGCGGCAGAGGGCATCGCTGAGCGCGGCGAGTTCGGGGTGGCTTGCGAGTGCCACGCGCTCGTGGATCAGGAACTGCAGGCTCAGCGTCCCAATCAGCGCAACGCCAAGGATGAGGCCGGTGATGCGCGGTATCCAGTTGCGCGCACGATCCACGAGCTGACGAATGGTCGTGAAGGCTGGACGCGCCGAGGTGGAACTCCGTGGTGGGGCCGGGCGCTCCGCCGCATCGGGACGCAGGGGGATCGGAGCCTGCAAGACTGGCACGGGCTCCATGCGCGCGCCGTCGCGCGGCAACCCGACGGCCTCGATCTCAAGGGCCGGAAAGAACGCGAACGCCCGCCCGCAGGCTTCGCAGCGCTGGCTGCCAGGGCTGCGGCCCGGCTGGTAGCGGATCGCGTGACCCGTGCCGCAGTGCGGACAGCGAACGATCATGCCGGCGGCCCGGTGCGGTCGAAGCGGCGTCCGTGGGCCGTGGCCGGATCAGCGCCGGCGCCCATCGAGCAGGACCCAGCCATCGCGTTCCGCACCGATGCCAATGTCGAAGTCATCGCGATAGGCTGCCATGACTTCTTCGGCCTGCCAATCCAGCAGGCCGGCCAGCAGCAGACGGCCTCCGGGTCGCGCACTGCGCGCCAGGGTGGGAGCGAGCGCGACCAGGGGAGCAGCCAGGAGGTTGGCCAGAATCAGGTCGAAACCGGCGGCAGGTGGCTTTGCATCCGGTAGCAGCGTCTCGAGCGCATCCGGGCCGATGCCGTTTCGTTCGGCGTTGCGGCGGGTGGCCTGCAGCGCCTGGGGATCGATGTCCACACCCAGCGCACGGGCAGCCCCCAGTTTCAGTGCGGCGATCGCGAGGATGCCGGAACCGCAGCCGTAATCCAGAACGCTTTGCCCTCGCGGTGGCGCCTCTGCCAGTGCCGCCAGGCACATCGCGGTGGTGGGATGGCTGCCGGTACCAAACGCGAGGCCGGGGTCCAGGTGCACGAACACCCCGCCCGCCACGTCCGGCAGAGGTTCCCAGGAAGGTATGATCCAAAGATCGCCGCCACAGTGGATCCGGGTGAGCCCGGCGAGCCCGGCCCGTACCCAGTCCTGTTCCTCGATTGGGCTAAGCCGGGACGGTGGCTGGTTTTCTGCGAGAGCCGCTGCGGCGATCTCCGCCTGCAGGCGTTCCGCGAAGATGGCCTTCACCAGCACCGCCGTCCAGAGCGGGTGGGCGCCGGGTGGCGGTTCGAACAGCGGTTCGTCGCCTGCGTCGCATAATTCCACGCTGACGGCCCCGAGCTCGAAGAGCCGCTGCTCGATCGCCTGCGCCTGGTCCGCCGCCGTCTCCAGTTCGAGTTCGGTCAGGCTCACGTGCTGGTTTTCAGCCTCTTTTCCAGGTAATGGATGTTGGTGCCGCCACGCTGGAAATTCGCATCGTTCATCAGGTCGATGTGCAGCGGGATGTTGGTCTTGATGCCGTCGATCACGATCTCGCCGAGCGCTCCCCGCATCCGGGCAATCGCGATTTCGCGTGTGGGGCCGTAGGCAATGAGCTTCGCGACCATCGAGTCGTAATACTGGGGCACGGTGTAGCCGTTGTAGAGGTGGGTGTCCACGCGGATTCCCGGGCCTCCGGGGGCGTGGTACTGGGTGACCGTTCCAGGGCTGGGGAAGAACTTCACCGGATCCTCCGCGTTGATGCGGCACTCGATTGCGTGACCGTGGATACGCAGGTCCGACTGCGAGACGGACAGCGGTTCGCCCGCGGCGATCCGGATCTGCTCGCGGACCAGGTCCACGCCGGTGACTTCCTCGGTAATCGGATGCTCGACCTGGATCCGGGTGTTCATCTCCATGAAGAAGAAGCGGCCGTTCTCGAACAGGAATTCGAAGGTGCCGGCGCCCCGGTAACCGATTTCGAGGCAGGCCCGGTTCAGGCGCTCGATCATTTCCTCGCGCTGTTCCGGCGTGATGCCCGGTGCCGGCGCCTCCTCGATCACTTTCTGGTGCCGGCGCTGCATCGAGCAGTCCCGCTCGCCGAGGCAGACGGCGTTCCCCTGCGTGTCGGCCAGCACCTGGAACTCCACGTGGCGCGGGTGTTCCAGGTACTTTTCCATGTACAGCGCGTCATTCGCAAAGGCCTGGCGCGCCTCGGTCCGCGTGAGTGCGATCGCGCTGAGCAACGCGCCTTCGGTGTGAACCACGCGCATACCGCGGCCGCCGCCACCGCCCGAGGCCTTGACGATTACCGGGTAGCCGATCTCCGCAGCCAGCCGCATGTTCTCGTCGGGGTCGTCGCCGAGGGCCCCTTCGGAGCCCGGCACGCAGGGGACGCCCGCTGCGATCATCGCGTTCTTCGCCGAAACCTTGTCGCCCATCAGGCGTATGGTCTCGGCCCGTGGGCCGACAAAGGCGAATCCGCTCGACTCCACCCGTTCGGCAAAGTCCGCGTTCTCGGACAGAAAACCGTAGCCTGGGTGGATCGCTCCGGAGTCGGTGACCTCGGCCGCCGAGATGATCGCCGGGACATTCAGATAGCTGTCGGTGGACGACGCCGGTCCGATGCAGACGGATTCGTCCGCCAGTCGAACGTGCTTCAGGTCCCGGTCGGCTTCCGAGTGCACGGCCACGGTGGCGATCCCCATCTCCCGACAGGCGCGCAGAATGCGCAGTGCGATCTCCCCGCGGTTCGCGATCAGGATTTTTTCCAGCATGCCATGCCCCGTGTGTTTCCGTCCGCCAGCCTTCAGTCGATGATGAATAACGGTTGCCCGTATTCCACCGGGTGGCCGTTTTCGACCAGCGCGTCACGAATCGTGCCGGCCTTGTCGGCTTCGATCGGGTTCAGCATCTTCATCGCCTCGATGATGCACAGGGTGTCTCCGACCTCCACTGCGGAACCGACTTCGACGAAAGGTGACGCCCCGGGGCTTGGGGCCCGGTAGAAGGTGCCGACCATTGGCGCAGTCACCCGGTGCCCCGGCACCTCCGCCGGTTCGGCCGCCGGGGGTGCCGCCGGAGCCGGCGCGGCGCTCACCGCGGGCGGCGGCGCAGGCGCCATCATCGGTGGGGCGATGTAGGCCGTCTGCGCTCCTGGCGCATGGCGGGTGATGCGCACGGACTCCTCGCCCTCGTGGATCTCGATCTCGTTGATCCCGCTTTCTTCCAGCAGATCGATCAATTTCTTGACCTTGCGAATGTCCATGATGAACTAACGCTCCTCGATGGCTGCAATGGCGGCGTCCAGCGCCAGCCGGTAACCGGTGGTTCCGAGACCCGTGATGGTCCCCGATGCAATGTCCGCGAGGTAGGAGTGCCGACGGAACGGCTCACGGGCATGGACGTTACTGATGTGGATCTCGATGAACGGGATGGCCACTCCCAGCAACGCATCGCGCAGGCTCACGCTGGTGTGGGTCAGTCCGCCCGGGTTGATCAGGATCCACGCAACTGCCTCGCCCGCGGCTGCGTGAATGCGATCGATCAGGGCGCCCTCGTGGTTGCTCTGGAAGCAGTTGAGCCGGTGCCCCGCGCGTTGAGCCTGAGCGCAGAGTCCCGCCTCCAGTTCGTCGAGCGTCTTCTGGCCATAACGCTCCGGCTCACGGCTCCCGAGCAGGTTCAGGTTGGGGCCGTTCAAAAGCAGGAGTTCAGCCATGTGGAGTGGGTATCGGTAACGATTTGGTCGGGAATCTGTGGGAAACGTGCAACAATTTCACGTTTTCAATCCCGGGATTCTGCCGCAGGGGGGCGGCATCTGTCCAGCCGTCCTGGCCCGGAATCGGGCCGTGAATGGCTCGTCAACAGAGCCGCTGGAAGGGTTTCCGAACGGCGTACCGCACCCACGGCCGAGAGGATCGGGCGCCGCTACCCGGACTGCGAACGGGCCTCAGAGGTGACGCTGCAGCCAGGCGTCCAGATCGGCTTCGGTGACCTCGCCTCGATGCACCTCGCGCACGAAGCCGTCCCGGTCGATGATCACCGTGTAGGGGAGTGCGCCGATCCGGTTCCCGTATTCGCGCCCCACCGCGATGGCGTCGCCCTGCCCGATCAGCACCGGGAATTCGATGCCGTACTCATTGACGAAGGCCCGGGTGTCGTCGAGTTCATCCACCGCGACCGCGACGATGGTGAAGCCCTGGTCGGCGTAGCGCTCGAAGCGCTGCTGGAACATCGGCATTTCTTTCTTGCAGGGTGGGCACCAGGTGGCCCAGAAATTCAGCAGGACCAGGTCGCCGTCCCACTCGCTGAGCAGTCGGGTGCGGCCCTCGAGGTCGGGCAACGCAAAGTCCACCCGTCGCAGGACCGCATTCTTGGCGGCAGCCGGGTCTGCCTGCAACGCCTCCGGATCCCCGGTCGGCGCCGCCGCAACATCCGGGGCCCCGCCTGCGCTGAGCGTCAGCAGCGCGAGGCCGGTAGTGGCGGCGACCGAAAGGCTGCGTGACCGGTGGGGGGCCGCGTTAGCGCTCATGACCCTGGGTGGTCCTGAATGACACAGCTAGCCACTGGAGGCCACCGGATCACACGGTTTGACACGGATACAGGCGTTATTTCTGGTCACCTTCGTGTCCATCCGCGCCGAACCGTGTTCTTCCGTGGTTGCAGGTTCGCGTGGATCACGGCCGGGCCCCGATCGCCTGATCGACGTGCGCGAGGAAGCGCTCCGGGTTGAGGTAGCCGACCACGCGGCGGTGCCGGAGCTCCTGACCATCGGCGTCGTAGAACACCATCGCCGGAGGGCCGA
>PULL01000235.1 GCA_003550945.1 Thioalkalivibrio sp.
CAGCGCCACCCGCAGCCGGTCGATCCCGGAGTGCCGCCCCAGGAAGGCACGAAGGGCGGCCGGGACCGGCTCAGGTGCCGGTTTCCTGGAAGGCGCCATAGTCCATCAGCCGCCGGTAGCGCCGCTCCAAACGCTGATTCGGGTCCAGCCTGTCCAGTTCTTCCAGGGTTTCCAGCAACGCGGACTTGATCCGCGTCGCCGTGATCTCCGGGGCGCGGTGGGCACCGCCAAGCGGTTCGTTGATCACGCGGTCCACGAGGCCGAGCTCCAGCAGCCGATCGGAGGTGATGCCCAATGCCTCGGCCGCTTCCGGAGCCTTTTCGGCGCTCTTCCAGAGGATCGACGCACAGCCCTCGGGCGAGATCACCGAATAGGTCGAGTACTGCAGCATCATCGTCGCGTCACCAACGCCGATCGCGAGCGCACCCCCGGACCCACCCTCGCCGATCACCGTCGCGATGATCGGCGTGTTCAGGCGGGACATCACCATCAGGTTGCGCGCGATCGCCTCGCTCTGGCCGCGCTCCTCGGCGCCAACCCCCGGATAGGCACCCGGTGTATCGATGAAGGTCAGGACCGGCAGGCGGAATCGCTCGGCCATTTCCATCAGCCGCATGGCCTTGCGGTAGCCCTCGGGACGCGGCATGCCGAAGTTGCGCTGGATCTTTTCCTTCGTCTGTCGCCCCTTCTGGTGCCCGATCACCATCACCGGGCGTCCGTCCAGGCGGGCCGGCCCACCGATGATCGCCGCGTCGTCGGCGAACGCGCGGTCGCCGCGCAGTTCGACGAATTCGGTGAAGATCTGCGGCACGTAGTCCAGCGTGTACGGGCGGCGCGGGTGGCGCGACAACTGGGAGATCTGCCAGGGCTTCAGCTTGCTGAAAATGTTCTCGGTCAACGCCAGGCACTTTTCCTCGAGGCGCTGAATCTCTTCCTGGATGTTGACCTCGGCATCGTCGCTGACGAAGCGCAGGTCCTGGATCTTCGCCTCCAGTTCCGCGATCGGCTGTTCGAAATCGAGAAAATCCGGATTCATGCGGCCTTCCCTATCTGGGCGTTCACCGCGCGGATTGTACCGAATACGACCGGCAACCGCTCCCGTGCGACGCCTCAGGCAGGCCCGTAGACGAGCCTCACCCGACTCTCCGGGCCCAGCGTCTCGTTCAGCCGGCGCAACAACTGCTCGTCGGGCCGCAACTGCCAGTCCTCCGGAAGCTGCAGGTCGACCCAGACGTCCTCGCGACGATAGTGCATGCGCAGCCGGCAGGATCCGGACGGGCACTGGGTGATCACCTGGTGCAGCGAGCGGACCTGTTCCGAGCGCAGTGCAGCCAGGCTCAGATCCAACACCCGCGCCCACTCGGCGCGCGCCTCGTCCAGCGTCAGCACGCGCTGGGCGCGCATGCGGACTCCGCCCGCGTAGTCGTCCAGTGCGACGGTACCCTCGACCACGATCAGGGTGTCCGTGACCAGGCGTTCCTGGTATTCCCGGTAGTCCTCGTTGAACAGCACCACCTCGGCGCGGCCGGTCTGGTCGTCCAGCGTCACGATCGCCATCCGGCCGTTCTGCGTGTTGCGCAACCGCAGGCCCACCACCAGCCCGGCGATGCGCACGGTATCCTGCCGCCGCCGACGCGCGTTGCCATTGTCCGGCCGGCTTTCCAACTGGCTGGCAAGACCCTGCAGCGTGGTGCCGGTCAGGCAGCGCAACTCTTCCCGGTAGCGCGCGATCGGGTGTCCGGTCAGGTACAGCCCGAGCGTGTCCTTCTCGCCGCGCAACCGTTCGTCCTCGTCCATCTCCGGGAGCACTTCCAGTTCCGGGAGCACCGCGCTGGCCGGTTCTCCGAAGAGATCGACCACCCCCAGTTCGGCATTGCGACCCGCCTGCTCCGCGGCCCCGACCGCCAGCGGGATCGTCGCGACGAGGGTCGCGCGGTTGGGACCGACCCGGTCCAGCGCACCGGCACGGATCAGCGTTTCCAGCACCCGTTTGTTCAGCTTGCCCAGATCGACACGCTGGCAGAGGTCGACCAGGCTGTGAAACTCCGTTCCGTCTTCCCGGGCGCGCAGCAGGGTGTCGATCGCCGACTCCCCAACCCCCTTGATCGCGCCGAGCCCGTAGACGATGGTCTGCGGGTCCACCGCGGCGAAGCGGTAGGCGGACCGGTTCACGTCCGGCGGCACCACCTTCAGCCCGAGGCTGCGGCACTCGTCGATCAGCCCGACCACCTTGTCGGTGTTGTCCATGTCCGCCGACAGCACGGCCGCCATGAACGGCGCCGGGTAATGCGCCTTCAGCCAGGCGGTCTGGTAGGCGAGCAGCGCGTAGGCAGCCGAGTGCGACTTGTTGAATCCGTAGCCCGCGAACTTCTCCATCAGGTCGAAGATGTAGGTCGCGGTCTTCTCGGCAACGCCCCGACCCAATGCGCCCGCGACGAAAATCTCCCGCTGCTTGGCCATTTCCTCGGGCTTTTTCTTGCCCATCGCCCGGCGCAGCAGGTCGGCGCCTCCCAGCGTGTAGTTCGCGAGCACCTGCGCGATCTGCATCACCTGTTCCTGGTACAGGATCACGCCGTAGGTCGGCTTCAGGATCGGCTCCAGGTCCGGGTGCGGGTACTCCACCCGGGCCCGACCGTGTTTGCGGTCGATGAAGTCGTCGACCATCCCGGACTGCAGCGGGCCGGGCCGGTAGAGCGCGACCAGTGCGATCACGTCCTCGAAGCTGTCCGGCTGCAGGCGCCGGATCAGGTCCTTCATGCCCCCGGATTCGAGCTGGAACACGGCCGTGGTCTGGTGCGCCTGCAGCAGCCTGAACGCGGCCGGGTCGTCCAGCGGAATCTGGTCGAGGTCGACGGCCTCGCCGTCGGGCAGCTGCCGGATCGCATCCAGTGCCCAGTCGATGATGGTCAGCGTGCGCAGGCCGAGGAAATCGAACTTGACCAGGCCGACGGCCTCGACGTCGTCCTTGTCGAAGTGAGTCACCAGGCTGCCGCCACCCGCTTCGCAGTACAGCGGCGAGAAATCCGTCAGCGCCGATGGCGCGATCACCACGCCGCCCGCGTGCTTGCCGGCATTCCGGGTGAGCCCTTCGAGCTTCAGCGCGAGTTCGAGAATCCCGCGCACCTCCTCGTCCTCGTCGTAGAGCGCCTTGAGTTCCTCGCTCTCCTCCAGCGCCCGCGTCAGCGTCATCCCGAGTTCGAACGGAATCAGCTTGGCGATGCGGTCGACGAATCCGTACCCGTGCCCCAGCACGCGGCCACAGTCCCGCACCACGGCCTTCGCCGCCATGGTGCCGTGGGTGATGATCTGCGACACCCGGTCGCGGCCGTAACGCTCGGCGACGTAGTCGATGACCCGGTCCCGCCGATCCATGCAGAAGTCGATGTCGAAGTCCGGCATCGACACCCGCTCCGGATTTAGAAATCGCTCGAAGAGAAGCTCGTAACGCAATGGATCCAGATCGGTGATTCCCAACGCATACGCGACCAGCGACCCCGCGCCGGAGCCGCGGCCCGGCCCCACGGGAATGCGGTTGTCGCGCGCCCAGCGACAGAAGTCCGCAACGATCAGGAAATACCCCGGAAAGCCCATCTGGCAGATCACCTCGAGCTCGCGCTCGAGCCGGGCGGCATATTCCGACTCTTCGGCAAACCGGTGGCGTGCGAGGCGCGCCCGCAGCCCGTCCCAGGCGGTCGCCCGCAGGTGCTCCTCGACCGAACGCCCTTCCGGAACCGGGAAGTCCGGGAGAACCGACTGTCCCAGCGACAACTGCACGCTGCAGCGACGCGCGATCGCCACACTGTTCGCCAGCGCCTCGGGGATGTCCGCGAAGAGTTCGGCCATCTCCTGCGGCGAGCGCAGGTACTGCTGCTCGCTGTAGCGGCGTGGCCGCCGCGGGTCGGCGAGCACCACGCCGTCGTGGATGCACACGCGTGCCTCGTGCGCCTCGAAGTCCGAGGCCTCGAGAAAGCGCACGTCGTTGGTGGCGACCACCGGCAGGCCGAATGCCTCGGCCCCAGCCAGCGCGGTGGTGATCCAGGCCTCCTCTCCCGGACGCCCGGTGCGCGTGAGCTCGAGGTAGAGGCGCTCCGGGAACAGGGCCAGCCAGGGCGCAAGAAGCTCCTCGGTCAGCGTGACGGGACTGCCGGACCCCTGCGCAAAGATGCCGTCGGTGGTTCCCGACAGCGCAATCAGCCCGTCGGTGCAGCCCTCGAGCCAGGCCAGATCGAGCCTCGGCACGCCCTTGTCCTGCCCCTCCTGCCATGCCCGGCTGATCAGCCGCGTCAGGTGCCGGTAGCCTTCACCGTTCTGCGCGAGCAGAGTCAGCCGCGCAAGCGATCCATCGGCACGGGTGCCGCGCAGCAGCACGTCGGCGCCGACGATCGGCTGCACGCCGGCGCCGAGTGCTGCCTTGTAGAACTTCACCAGACCGAACAGGTTGCAGTGGTCGGTCACCGCCACCGCCGGCATCCCGGCCTCTGCGACGCGCGCCACCAGCGGCTTGAGCCTGACCAGCCCGTCGACCAGCGAGTACTCGGAATGAACCCTGAGGTGCACGAAGCCAGTCATCGCAACGCCTCCCCGGCGCCGGTGACGACGAGGCTGCGCGCGACGGGGCCGAAGCTGCGACGGTGTTCCGGGCAGGGCCCGTGGCGCTCCAGCGCACGCAGATGCGCGGCCGTCGGGTAACCCGCGTGACGATCGAACCCATATACCGGGTAACGCTGGTGCAACTCGGCGAGCAACGCATCCCGGGCGACCTTGGCGATGATCGACGCGGCGCTGATTGCCGGCACCGTCGCATCTCCACCCACGACCGCGGTGGCACGCCACGGGCCTTCCGGCGTGAACCGGCCGTCCACCAGCAGGTTTGCGGGGGCACGCGACAGCGCGAGGACCGCACGGCGCATCGCCAGCAGCGTCGCGTGATGGATGTTCAAACGATCGATCTCCTCTGCGCTCGCCATGCCCAGCGCCCAGGCCTCGGCCTCTTCGCGCAGGATGCCGGCGAGTGCCTCCCGGCGTCGCGCGCTGAGTCTCTTGGAATCGGCGAGACCCGCGAGCGCATAGGACTCGGGGAGGATCACGGCTGCGGCCACGACCGGACCCGCCAGCGGCCCCCGGCCGACCTCATCCACTCCGGCGACCCACGGACTCGTCCCGCCCCCGCCCGCATCCTGGCACCCCATCTTGCCCCTGTCCCTCCAGCCTCCCGGACCGATTCCCGGGCGGATTGGCTACACTATCGGAAAAAGACCTGCCGCCAACCGGCGACGCCGCGCCCGCAGCCCACCGGTCCGGCGCGCTACACTACCACAGCATCCGATCACAACCTGCCGGGAACTGTCATGTCCACTCCCCCCCTTCGCTGTGCCGTGGTCGGCGTTGGCCACCTCGGAAAGTGGCACGCCGCCAAGTACGCGCAACTCCCGGACACGGAACTCGTCGCGGTGGTCGACAGCAATGCCGCCACGGCCCGCGAGATCGCCGCCAAATACGGCTGCGAACCCGTACTGGATCACCGGGCCCTGCTCGGGCGCGTCGAAGCGGTCAGCATTGCTGCCCCCACCACGCTGCACTACGCGATCGCGCGGGATTTTCTCGATGTTGGATGCCACGTGCTGCTGGAAAAACCGATCACGACCACCATCGAGGAGGCGCAGGCGCTGAACCAGCTGGCCGAGGAACGTGGCGTCGTGCTGCAGGTCGGCCACCTCGAACGCTTCAACGTGGCCCTGCGGCGACTGCTGGAAGAGCCGCTGCAACCGCGATTCATCGAATCGCACCGGCTGGCGCCGTTCAAGCCCCGGGCCACCGATGTCTCCGTGGTGCTGGACCTGATGATCCACGACATCGACATCATCCTCGACCTGGTGAAGGCCCCGCTGACCGAAATCCGCGCGTCGGGCGCCCGGATTCTCACCAATGACATCGACATCGTGAATGCGCGTCTCGAATTCGCCGACGGCTGCGTCGCCAACGTCACCTCCAGTCGCGTCAGCACCAAGTCGGAACGCCGCATGCGAATTTTCCAACCGCACGGGTATGCTGCGGTGGATTTCCAGAACCGTATCCTTGCCCTCTATCACATGGGTGACGATGACCCCGAGACCGGGGTTCCGGAAATCCACAGCGAGGAACTCATGTTCGGCGACTCCGACGCGCTGCTCACCGAGATCCAGGCGTTCGTGGCCGCGGTTCGCGGGGAACAGCCGGTGATCGTCGACGGGCACGCCGCACAGCGGGCGCTGGAGACCGCCACGCGGATCACGGACCTCGTCCACGCCAACCTGAACATCATGACCAGGGCTGCCGGCAAGACCGCGGCCGGGGAGAACTGAACCATGATTCCGATGGTCGACCTGCATCGTCAGTACGAGGACCTGCGCCGCGAAATCGATGCGGCCATCGCCGAAGTGCTCGAGAGCACGCGTTTCATCCTCGGACCGAATGTCCAGGCGCTGGAATCCGAACTCGCCGAGTACCTGGACGTCACGCATGCGATCACCTGCGCATCCGGCACGGATGCGCTGCATCTGGCGCTGCGCGCGGCCGATCTCGGGCCGGGCGACGAGGTGATCACCACTCCGTTCACCTTCATCGCGACCGCCGAGGCGATCCGCTACGTCGGCGCGGAGCCGGTTTTCGTCGACATCGATCCCCGCACGTTCAATATCGATCCCGAGGCCGTTGCCGCGGCGATCACGCCACGCACGCGGGCCATCCTGCCGGTGCACCTGTTCGGCCAACCCGCGAACATGCCGGCGCTGACCCGGCTCGCCGAGGATCACCTTCTGCTGCTGATCGAGGACTGCGCCCAGTCCTTCGGCGCCCACATCGACGGGGTCCAGACCGGCAGTGCCACCGCGTTCGGCTGCTTCAGCTTCTTCCCGAGCAAGAATCTCGGCGGGTACGGCGACGGCGGCCTGGTCACCACCAACTGCACGCCCGCCGCGGAGCGCCTGCTGAAGCTGCGCAACCACGGCTCCAAGGTCCGCTACCATCACGACGAGATCGGCTACAACTCCCGGCTCGACGAAATCCAGGCGGCGATCCTCCGCGTGAAGCTCAAGCGCATCGACCATTTCAACGAGGCGCGGCGCCGCGTTGCGGCCCGTTATGCCGAGGTGCTGTCCGGCCTCGACGTGGAGATTCCCTACGAGGATGGCGTCGGGCTCCACGTATACCACCAGTACACCCTGCTCACCGATCACCGCGAGGCGATCATGGCGGCGCTGCAGCAGGCAGACATCGGGCACGCGATCTACTACCCGATCCCGCTGCATCGCCAGGCCGCGTTCGACAACCGGGAAAAGCCACCGCCAAGCCTGCCGGTATCGGAGTCGGTCGCGGCGCGCTGCCTGTCCCTGCCGGTGTTCCCGGAACTGGAGGACGCGCAGATCGACTTCATCGGCGAACGGATCCGCGCGGCGCTTGCCTGAACCGTGCGGGGTCCGGTCCGGCGGCCGCGCAGCCATGCGCCGACCGGGCATTCGCAGGAAACGCTGAGATGAGCGGTCCACACATCGTTGTCTGTGCCGGCGAAACCTCGGGTGACAACCTCGCGGCGGGCATGATGCGATCCCTGCGCGAGCGCCGGCCGGAGCTGCGCTTTACCGGGATGGGCGGAGAAGCCATGCGGGCCGCCGGAGCCGAGACGCTGATCGACGTCTCCGAACTCGCCGTGATGGGACTCTGGGAAGTGATCACGCAATATCCCAGGCTCCGCGGCCTGCTGCGGAACATGCAGCGGCACCTGGAGGAGAGCCGCCCGGCGCTGCTGGTGCTGGTCGATTACGTGGAATTCAACCTCCGTCTCGGGGCCCACGCACGGCGTCTCGGCATCCCTGTGCTGTTTTATGTCAGCCCGCAGATCTGGGCCTGGCGCAAAAAGCGGATCCACCGCATCAAGCGCAGCGTGGACGCCATGGCCGTCCTGTTCCCGTTCGAGACGCGGGTCTATGAAGAGCACGGGATTCCGGTGCGCTACGTCGGCAACCCGCTGGTGGACCAGATGGAAACCCCGCTGCGCGACCTGCGCGCCGAACTCGGCCTGCCCGCCGATACGCAGGTGCTCGGCCTGCTGCCGGGTTCGCGGCGGGGCGAGATCCAGCGGCACTGGCCACTGCTGGTGGCCACGGCGCGCTGCCTGCAGCAGGAACATGGGCGCCTGCATTTCCTCGTGCCGCTGGCGCCCGGCTTCCGGCGCGAGACGTTGGAGGCGCTCGCACCGAGCGCGGGCCTGCCGATGACGCTGCTCACAGGCCCGGACCGCGCGCGGGAGGTAATGGCTGCAAGCGACCTGCTGCTGATCAGTTCCGGTACCGCGACGCTCGAGGCCGCACTGCTGCAGACCCCGATGATCGTGATCTACAGGATGGCGCCTCTCAGCTACGCCCTGTTCTCGCGGCTGGTACGGGTGCCCCACGTGGCGCTGGCCAACATCGTCGGGGGCGGCCCTCTGGTGCCGGAACGGCTGCAGCGGGCCGCCAACCCTGAAGCTCTCTGCCGCGAAGCGCTGGGCCTGCTGCGGGATCCAGCGCAACTGGCGGCCATGCGCGCGTCACTCGGACAGGTTCGCAAGCGCCTCGGACCTGGCGGCGCCGACCGGCGCACCGCGGACGCGGTGCTCGAATTGCTGGACACTGGCCGGCTCGGTACCGCCCCGGGCTGAGGGCGACCCGATCGCGGCGGCGCCGGCGTCAGAGGGCCCGAGCGCCGCTACTGCGAATGCACGAACGGGAAGATGTCGGTGATGCCCAGCGCGTCGGTGATCACCAGCAGCACCACGATGAACAGAACCACGCCGAGGACACCGGCCCCCGCAGGCATCTCCTCCAGCCGATCGTTCAGCATCCGGATCTCGGCATCCGTCATCCGCGCCACGCGTTCGGCCGCGGCCTCCGGGGCGACGCCCATCGCCTGCAACTGCGCACGCACCTCCGTACGCTCCAGCTGGGCGAGCAGACGCTCGCGATCCACTGCCGACTGCTCCGCCTCGAGCAGAGAACCCGTTCCGAGCATGGAGGCGTACACCGGACTCGTAACCGCGCTGAACAGGGCAAGGGCACAGAGCAGCGCGACAATGCGGGTGAGCAGGGAGTGGCGGGGCATCGGTGTTCTCCGTCGTTGGTCGAGGCAAAAGCTTACCCGACAATGCAGGTACCCGATCAATCCGTGCGGGAACCGCGGCCGCGCTTGCGCACCGCGTAGTGGCTGATGGAACGCACGACCTCTCCGTAGGGAATGGCGTCCAGACCGCCCGGCGCCCGTTCCAGCTGCTGCAGGGTCCCGTCGATGTCGTCGGGCAGCGCGGCACCCGAAAGACGGGCCAGTGCGGCAATCCCGCCGCACTCCACCTTGACCTGCTTGCCGTGCGGCAGATGCTTTCCGGTATGCGTCATTCCCAGCGCGAACACCGCCTTTTCCCGCAGGGCCGCCAGAATCGCGCCGCAGCGTTCGTGGCCCGCGCGGGACAGGCAGCTGATCGCCTCGCGTTCGGCAATCAGCACGCGCTGCGAACGGCTGCAACCGGCACAACCCAGCAGGATCGCCTTGTTGAAATGGCAGCGCTGGGGGTCGTAACCCCCGTAGATTTCCTTGAACTCCTTCTCGTCCATTCCGGCCTTCGACGTTCGCCCGGGCTGGGCAGGCGACGGGATTTTCGCACAAACGCGGCCTGCCGGCCGCGGGCAGGCGGCTGGCTCGGCGTCCCCGGACTGCTAGACTGAACACTGTTTCGGACATTCACCCGGCGCTGCGACCGGGACCGGAGATGAGATTGCGAAGCTGGTTCCGTATACCCCTGACGTTCAAGCTGTTCCTCGGCCTCGTGCTGCTCCAGGCGGTCACCGTCCTGTTGCTCTACGCGTGGTGGCGGACGGGATCCACCGACGCCGCGTTGACCTTCGGGGCGCTCGCGGTCGCCTCGGCGCTGTTCGCGGCACTCTGGCTGGCCGCTCTCGCGCGCGGCCACAGTGCAGCCGCCTTGCTGCGTGCCGAGGGCGATCTCGCGCGGGAGCGCGAGCGACAGAAACGCCTGACGGCCGAGGAGCGCGCGAAGGCTGTCGAGCGCGCGCGGCGGCAGGTCGAACGGGAAACGCAGCGGGTCAGGAATCGCTCCAATGTGAAACTCTACGGCGCCTTCGCAGGTATCGCGGGCCTCGGCACCCTGCTGCTGCTGACCCAGTTTCTCTCGCTCGGCGTGCTGCTGATCAGTTCTTCCGGCGGCGCGGTCGCCGGTTACCTGCTCAGGGTCCGTCAGGAAGCCCGGCGCCAGACCCAGCTCGAGCGCGAAGACGCACCGCGTCTGGTCCCGGGAACCCGCGTGCTGGCGGGACCCGGTGAGAGTGACACCGTGACCGGATCGATCAGCGAAGGGGACCGTCGTTGATGAACGCCCAAACCGAGCCGGACCTTCAGCAGGTCGCGCGCCGGGTCGTTGAACTCCTCCCGGCAGTCGACGACTGGTCGCTGCGAATCACCGATGTGGCTACGGAAACGTTTTCGGTGCGCCGCGACGTGGTCGAGCCAGTCCAGCTCGGGCGGGATTCCGGCGTGATGGTCACCGTGTCCGATGCCGGCGGCATGGGCTATGCGGCGACCAGCGACCTCTCCCGCGCCGGGCTCGCCGACGCGGTGGAGCGTGCCCGGGACTGGGCGCGGCTGGCCGCGGCGCTAAGTCTGTTCCCGCCCGCGCCGCTCGGCCCCTCCAGAGTTCGCGACGCCTGGGAAGCTCCGGTTGCGAGGCCCTGGTCCGATCTGGACACCGCGTCCAAGCTGCAGTGGCTGCAGGCCCTCAACCGGCGGATGAAGCTGCACAACGCGATCGTCGACTGGTCCGCCGGGCTGGGCTACCAGCGGCGTGAAACCCTGCTGGTGAACGCGCGTGGCAGCGAGATCCGGCAAAGCCAGCAGACGCTGGTTCCCTGGCTGCGTGCGGTGGCGAACCGGGGCGGAGAGACCCAGGTCCGCAGTTTCGGCCCGGATCTCGCTGGGCAGGGCGGACTGGAGCGCCTGGACCTGTTGCAGATCGACGCGCAACCGGAACGCGTGGCCAGCGAAGCACTGGCCCTGCTGGACGCACCCGAGTGCCCGGCCGGGACGATGGACCTGGTGCTGATGCCCGGCCAGATGACGCTTCAGATTCACGAGAGCATTGGGCACCCGCTGGAACTGGACCGCATTCTCGGGGACGAGCGCAATTACGCGGGGACGAGCTTCGTGACTCCGGAAATGTTCGGGAGCTTTCGCTATGGCTCCGAGCTGCTGAACGTCACCTTCGATCCTGGCGTGCCGGGTGAACTGGCCTCCTTCGGATACGACGATGAGGGCACGAAGGCCGAGCGACAGTGGCTGATCCGGGACGGCGTGCTCCTGCGCGGGCTCGGTGGCGCCACCTCGCAGGCGCGGTCGGGCCTGCCGGGGGTTGCCTGTGCCCGGGCGAGTTCCTGGAACCGTCCCCCGATCGACCGCATGGCCAACCTCAACGTCGAACCGGGCCAGAGCAGCCTGGACGATCTGATCCGCTCGGTCGAGCACGGGGTACTGATGGACACCAACCGCTCCTGGTCCATCGACGACTCGAGAAACAAGTTTCAGTTCGGTTGCGAGGTGGGCTGGCGCATCGAACACGGCGAATTGCGGGAACTCGTGCGCAACCCGGGATATCGCGGGATCTCCTCCGCCTTCTGGCGCAGCCTCGCCGGCGTCGGTCGCCGCGACAGCTTCCGGGTGATGGGTGTCGGAACCTGCGGCAAGGGCGAGCCCAACCAGATGATTGCGGTCGGCCATGCCTCGCCTCCCTGCCTTTTCCGCGGTGTGGCCGTCTTCGGCGGGACGGATTCCTGATGCGCGGGACCTTCAAGCGTGCGGCGGATACGCTGCAGGGACTGCTGCAACCCGGCGAGGCTTTCACCGCGTTTTTCGAGGGCGAAGACTCGGACTTCTTGCGGCTGAACGGGAATCGGGTCCGGCAGGCGGGCAACGTCCGGCAGCAGAGCCTCACGGTGGACCTGGTTCACGGCGACCGGCATGTCCGTGGCACGCTGCCGCTCAGCGGCGACCCGGACGCCGACACCCTACAGCTGCGCGCGACGAGCGAGCGCTTGCGCGCAATGCTGCCCTTCGTGCCCCCGGACCCCTACCACGCCTGTGCGGGAGCCGATCCAACCGGCGACGACATCCGCAACGGGCGCCTGCCCGACCCGACCGAACTGCTGGGCGTGCTCACCGGCAGCGCGGAAGGCTGCGACCTGGTCGGCCACTGGGCTGGTGGCCGGCTTTACCGCGGCTTCGCAGGTTCGGCCGGACAATGGCGCTGGTTCGAAACCCAAAGCTTCAGCCTGGACTGGAGCCTGTATCACCGTGCGGACAAGGCCGTGAAGGGACGCTATGCGGGACGCCACTGGGAGCCCGAAGCACTGGCGTCCAGGATGCAGGGGTCGAGGAATCAGCTGGAGATCATGGCCTGCGAGCCGGTCCGTCTGGATCCCGGTCACTACCGGGTTTTTCTGGCGCCGGCCGCGCTGATGGAGATTCTATCGGTGATCGCGTGGCAGGGTTTTGGACTGCGTAGCCACCGCACCCGTCAGACACCGCTGCTCCAGCTCGCGGATGGCCAGGTCGCTCTACACCCGGAGGTGAACCTGGAAGAGCACTCCGCGGGCGGGCAGGCCCCGCGGTTCAGCCCGGAGGGTTTCGCATTGCCCGACCGGGTCGCGCTGATCTCCAGTGGCCGGCATGCCGGCTGCCTGGCCGACGTGCGTTCCAGTCGGGAGTACGGCGTGACGGTGAACGCGGCGGCCGAACGGCCCGAAAGCCTGGAAATGGCACCTGGCACGCTGGCCATGGAGCAGGCCGCCCGCGCGGTGGGCAACGGTCTGCTGGTCTCGGACCTCTGGTACGGCAACCTGTCGGATCGTGCGCGCTGCGCAGTAACCGGCATGACCCGCTACGCCTGCCTGAAGGTGGTCGACGGCATGGCCGTCGCACCGGTGGACCCGATGCGCTTCGATGTCAGCCTGTATCAGCTGCTCGGGGAGAACCTGCTGGGCCTCACCCGGGAACGCGAACGCATTGTTGACACCGGAACCTACGGACAGCGCTCCACCGCCAGCGCCCTGCTCCCCGGCGCGCTGGTCCGGGACTTTCCACTGACGCTTTGATCCTCCACGGGTGGCGCCGAGCGCAGTCCTGCGGTCAAAAGCGGTGCGCCGGGCGATGCGCGGGGCGGGGCGGTGTGCGGGGAGCGCGCGAGATGCGTTGCGGACCAAAGCGCATCATCATCTCCGCGGCTGAACGCAGATCGCTGCTGAAACGGATCCACACGCCGTCCGACCAGCGGCGCGTGACCATTCCGATCAGACGGCACCCGCCCTCGGGGGAGTAAGCCTCGGGAAAGACGACCTCCACGGACTGCCCGGAGAGCGGACCGGTGTACTCCAGGAAGACCCCACTGCGGCAGAGCTTGCGGGTCTGCACCCGCGCCGGCGCGCCATCTCCGGTGTCGAGAAGCACATCCGTGCGCAGCCAGATGCATTCATCGTCGTGGTGCTTCATCGCTGTTCCTCCTCCGCATTCCTGCCGGAACACGAACCCGGGCGCTCTGTCCGGCGCCTGTGTGATTCCCTGCTTATGAAGCGTAAACCCAGTCATCGGAGGGGGTAAGTCAGGCGAGCACCTAGGTATAAATACCCATGCCTCCGGATGCGGCAGAGGCACGCACCGCGAGTGACCATCGGGCGCAACAGCGGAAAGACATCCGCCAGACCAAGCTCACATTCCTCCGGAGCGTGCGTCGACCCCGACACCGGTTGGCGGATGCCGGGCGCAAACCCTTCCGCACTACGCTTTTTTGGTGCCCGGTGGCACAGGGGGGTGCGGTGGCTCGACCCGAGGGGCGAATATTTGCTCCCCAAGGGTCTCGCGGTAGTCCTTCAACGCCCAGTGCACCGAGGGAAACGCGATGTCGTCGTAGGGGATTTCGTCGAAGCGGAACAGACCTACTTCCAGCGACTCGGGGCCCGGCTCCACCCGTGGGTGCCTGAGGCGGGCGCGATAGATCAGCTGCACCTGGCTGATCCGGGTAATCGAGTAGATGGCGAGCAACTGGTCGATTTCCAGTTCCGCCCTCGCCTCCTCCCAGGCCTCCCGTACTGCGCCCGCCGCGGGGCTCTCGCCCAGTTCCAGATAACCGGCGGGCAGCGTCCAGAACCCCTTCCGTGGGGCGATGGCGCGGCGGCACAACAGGATGCGGTCCTGCCAGCCGGCCACGCAGCCGACCACGATCAGCGGATTCTCATACTGAATGAAGCCACAGGTATCGCAGACCAGCCGCCTGCGGTCGTCACCCTCGGGAACGCGACGGCTGAAGTTGTCGGGATCGTCCGGTTGGCTGCCACTCATCGGCTGTTGCACCATCGCGTTGACACACCGGGCCGCAGCCCGGCGGAGAGGCCTCCCGGCCGCTGAACTGAACCGGACTTCATACCCTGGTCAGCACAGCGCGGCAATAAGCCTCCGCTGGAATTCCAGCCCCGCCTGCACCTGTTCCAGCGTGATGTATTCATCGGGCTGATGCGCCTGCTCGATGGACCCAGGACCGCAGATCACGCTGGCGAGCCCGGCGCGCTGGAACAGGCCCGCCTCCGCGGCAAAAGGCACCTGCGTCGTAGTATCCACACCGGCTAGCCTACACGCCAGTTCCAGTGCCGGGTTGGCCTGCTCGTGGGCGAGCGGCGGTGCCTCGACCAACACTTTGGTGGCCACGGAACACCCCGGCGCGATGCGCTTCATCCCGGGTTCCACCCGTTCGGCGCAGTGCCTCCGGAACGCCTCGACGATGGGCTCCGGCGGGTCCTCGGCGATCGCGCGGATGTCCCACTCAAAGCGGCACTCGCGAGAGATGATGTTCACCGCGGTACCACCGTGCACGGTCCCCACGTGAATCGTGGTCTGCGGAGGCTCGATGGCGGCCGCAAACGGCCCGGCAACTGCACGGTGCCGCGCGAGGTCGTCGAGGTGCGCGATCAGGCGGGCCGCGGTTGTGACCGCGCTCACACCCCGGTGCGTCTGGCTGGAGTGCGCCTCGTGGCCGGTGACGACCGTGCGCAGCACCGCGATGCCCTTGTGCGCGCTGACCACATCCATCCCGGTGGGTTCGCCGACGATCACCGCAGCCGGCGGCGGCAGCCGTACCCGGATCGCCTCGATCAGACCGGGCGCGCCACGACAGCCGATCTCTTCGTCATAGCTGAACGCCAGATGGACCGGCCGTTTCAGCCCGCGCATTTCCGGCACCAATGCCAGCGCGATCGCGAGAAAACACTTCATGTCGCAGGTGCCGCGACCGTACAACCGACCGTTCCGCTCGGTCAGGCGGAACGGATCGCTGCTCCAGCGCTGGCCGTCTACCGGAACCACGTCCGTGTGGCCGGACAGGACCACCCCGCCCGGAACCATCGGGCCCACGGTTGCGAGCAGGTTGGCCTTCTCGCCGTCGTCACTGGTCACCAGATGGGACGCGACACCGTACCTTGCCAGCCAGTGCCGGACGAAGTCGATCAACTCCAGGTTGGAGTTGCGCGAGACCGTGTCGAAGGCGACCAGCCGCTCGAGCAGCGTCTGCACTTGGGCGAGTCCCGCCGTCATCCGCGGGAGCCCCGGGCCTGGCGAGGGCGGCTACGCTCGAACATGCCGAATACGATACCGCAAACCGGGTCGCGGGACCGGCTGGTGTCCCGCCCCGAGGCCTGACGGATGGAACCGCCGCAGGGTTCAGCCAGGCTCGGCTTTCCCTGCCGCGTCCGGCTTGCGGATCAGGGCGGTGCCGATCACCACCTCCAGACGGCGGGCCGCGTAGAAGAAGCTCTCGCCGGTTACCGTTCCGATGTACTGCACGTTGGTCACGACCTCAGCCTCCGGTGGCACGTCCCTGCGGAAGCTCTCGAAAATCGTGCTGCCGCTGTAGCCGCCCTTCATGAACACGCCCCTGAGTTCGTAGTCGCTCAAACGGGTGCCTTTGGACGCGCAGTACTCGCTCGCCGACGCGTTGATCATCTCGCCGCTGAAAAGCTTTTTCTCGACCATTGCGTAATCTTAGCCGTCCCGCCACCCTAGAGGCGGACCGTTCGATTTTTTCCTACGTTTCCGGCGGACCAGGACCTGCAGGCGAGCGGGAAGCGATCCGCGCGCCGGCAACCCGGCGATAAGAAGAAGCTTTGATACCGGTCAACACAATCCGCTCTACGGTCTGCTAATCTTTCGGCACACGTCCGAGGACCGCAGGACTGCGGTTGCGCGTCTGACGCGCATCGGCGTTCGTATTCGGGGCCGGTCCGCCCGGATTCCCGGTGCCCCCATTGCCAGGAGACGAATCACAGCCATGCTAGAAATCCGGATTCATGGCCGCGGCGGACAGGGGAACGTCGTCGCGGCCTACCTGCTCGCCGCGGCAGCCATCGACGGCGGCCGCTACGCCCAGGCCTTCCCTGCCTTTGGAGCGGAACGCCGGGGAGCGCCAGTGGCGGCCTTCGTGCGTATCGACGAACAGCCGATCCGGCGCCGCTGCCAGGTGCGCGAGCCGACGTTCCTGATCGTGCAGGATCCGGCGCTGATGGAAGTCCCGGGGACTCTCAGCGGACTGCAGGCCGGGGGCACGGTACTGGTCGACGGAGCCGAGGCCGGTGTCGATGACAGCGGAGACAACGAGATCGTCAGCATCCCGGCGACCCGTCTCGCAATGGAACACATCGGCCGGCCGGTACCCAATACCGCGCTGCTGGCCGCATTCATCACACTCACGGAACTGATGCCGTTGTCCGGGCTGATCGACGCGCTGTCGGAGCGCTTCAAGGGTCCGGTGCTGGAGAAGAACCGGGCACTGGTCGAGGCGGCCGCGGAAACCGTGGAAGCCGGTCGTTGGAGGGAGGTGGCGCATGGCGTTGGCGCTTGAAGGTTCCCAGGCACTCGCCCGCACAGTGGCGCTGTGCCGCCCGCAGGTCGTTGCGGCCTACCCGATCACGCCTCAGACCCACATCGTCGAAGGCATCGCCAAACTGGTTGCCGATGGAAAGCTGGCCTGCGAGATGGTCAGCGTGGAGAGCGAGCACTCGGCCGCCTCGGTCGCACTCGGGGCGGCCGTCGCCGGCTCCAGGGCCTACACCGCGAGTGCGTCGCAGGGCATCCTGCTGATGGCGGAGGTGCTGTACGACATCGCGGGACTGCGCATCCCGCTGGTGATGACCTGCGCCAACCGCGCGCTGTCAGGCCCTCTGAACATCTGGAATGACCAGCAGGACTCGATGTCCATGCGCGATTCGGGATGGATCCAGCTGTACTGCGCAACCAACCAGGAAGCGGTGGACACCACCGTGCAGGCCTTCCGGATCGCCGAGCGCTGCGAACTGCCGGTGATGGTCTGCGTGGATGGATTCACCCTGACCCACACGCTGGAGCCGCTGGAGCTTCCCACCGCGGAACAGGTGGACGGGTTCCTGCCCACCTACAGCTTCCGCCACGGGCTGGACCCGTCCGACCCACGCAGTCTCGGCACCCTGGTCGGACCGGAACACTTCACCGAGGTACGCCACGCTCACCACCAGGCCCTGATGCAGGCGCAGGCGGAGATCGAGCAGGCGGACGCGGACTGGGCCGCAGTGGTCGGGCGCCATTGCGGGGGGCTGCTCGAAGTGCGTGGGGATCCCGACGCGCGCCTCGGCATCCTCACCCTGGGCTCGGTGCTCGGCACCCTGGAAGACGCGATGGACGCGGACCCCGAACTGCCGCGCGCCCGCTTCATCAAGCTCAGAAGCTACCGCCCGTTCCCGGCCGAGGCCCTGCGCAAGGCCTGCGAGGGTCTCGACCACCTGATCGTGCTGGAACGCGCGCTGTCCCCGGGATCCGGGGGCATCGTCGGGCCGGAGGTGCTGACCGCGCTGGTGGAGATGGCGGAACCGCCCCGCGTGCACAACTACGCAGCGGGCCTGGGCGGACGCGATCTCGCGCTGGACCTGTACGCGAAGCTGACGCAGGCGGTGCTGGGCGCGGAACGGCCGAGGGAGTTCGCGATCATCGATGCGGACCTGGAAATGCTGCCGGAGTCGGACCGCTAGTCCGCGATGTCTTTCGAGGAATGAGCATGAACGAACAACCCCTGCACCACCTCGACACCCTCCGCGCGCGGCAACCGCGCTTTCGCGGACTGGAATCGGGTCATCGCGCCTGTCAGGGCTGCGGCGAAGCGCTGGCTGCCCGACTGACGACGGAGGCGGCCGGCCCGGACGTGATCGTCGCGAACGCCACCGGCTGCCTCGAGGTGTTCACCACACCCTGGCCGCAGTCGGCCTGGCGCCTGCCCTGGATTCACTCCGTTTTCGGCAACGTCGCGGCGGTCGCCGCGGGCATGGAGGCGGCGCTGAAGCAGCAGGGCCGCGCGACCCAGGTCCTCGCCTTCGCAGGTGACGGCGGCACCTTCGACATCGGCTTCCAGGCGCTTTCGGGAATGATGGAACGCGGTCACGACGTGCTGTTCGTGTGCTTCGACAACGAGGCCTACATGAACACCGGCGTGCAGCGCTCCGGTTCGACGCCGCATGCCGCGATGACCACCACATCGCCGCCGGGTGAACTGCGCATGGGCAAGCGGCACATGAAAAAGGACATTCTCTCGATCATTGCCGCGCACCACATTCCCTACGCCGCCACCGCCTCCGTGGCCTATCCGTCCGACCTGCGCAAGAAGGTCCGGCGCGCGATGGATACCGAGGGCGCCAGTTTCCTGCAGATCCACTCGCCCTGCCCGCTGGGCTGGGGCCACGACGGCGCGAAAACCATCGAGGTCGCGCGACTCGCGGTGCAGACGGGACTGTTTCCGATCATCGAAATGGAACGCGGCGAACTGATCGGCACGCTGCCCATCCGCGAACCGCGGCCGGTATCCGACTACCTGAAGCTGCAGAACCGTTTCCGGCACCTGTTCGCCTCCGATTATCGCGCGCGCAAGGAACTCGAGCACCTGCAGGCCATTGCGAACCGGAACATCGAACGCTTCGAGCTGCGCGGCGTCGGCCCGGAAAGCTACGACACCGAAGGTGCCGATACGGTGCACCGCGGTGGCGACCGCTGGGCCTGAAGCCCGGCCACTCCTGCACAACGGCCTACCCCGCGACCCGTCAACCGACTGAAGCGAGCCAGACATGATCCAGATCCCACCCGGCGCATTCGCACGACCCGGAACCTCGCTGGAATTCAAGACCGGCACCTGGCGTGTCGAGCGTCCCGTTCACCACCGCCGGGCGGCACCCTGCCACTCCGCCTGCCCCGCCGGCGAGGACGCCCAGGCCTATCTGGCGAAGGTGGAACTCGGCGACATGCGCGGCGCCTGGGAGACGCTGGTGTCCGCCAATCCGCTGCCGGCCATCACCGGGCGGGTGTGTCACCACCCCTGCGAGTCCGCCTGCAACCGGGCCCATTACGACGAGTCCATCACGATCCACGGGGTCGAACGCTTTCTTGGCGACGAGGCTCTGCGCCAGGGCTGGAGCTACCCGGTACCGATCCCGAGTGCGGACGCGCCACGCATGGCGGTGGTCGGTTCGGGGCCGGCTGGGCTCGCCGCCGCCTATCACCTGCTGCGCGGCGGGTGTCGCGTCACCCTGATCGAGGCGATGCCCGCGGCGGGTGGCACGGTGCGCACCGCGATTCCGCACTACCGGCTGCCGCCGGAAATCCTCGAGCAGGAACTGGATCACCTGCTGGCGCTGCCCGGCATCGACTTCAGGCCCAGGACTCGGCTCGGACGCGACGTGTCGCTGGAGGAACTGCGGGCTGACCACGAGGCACTGTTCCTCGGCCCGGGGCGCCGCAAGGGCCGCGAGTGGAGCGCGGACTTCGCGGTGCCCGGAAACCTGCGCACCGGGCTGCAGCTGCTCGAGGCCTGGGTCGCCGGCGGCGCGCTGCCCGAACAACCCCGCTCCGTCGCGATCGTGGGCGGCGGCAACACCGCGGTGGACCTCGCGCGCGTGCTGCGGCGCGAGGGCGTCGAGCACGTGCACCTGATCAGCCACCAGCGTGTTCCGGCGCCCGACGTTCCCGCCGACGACGCGATGCGCGCCACCTATCGCGAAGTCTCGCAGGCACTGGAAGAAGGCGTGACCATCCACGAGCACCGCGGCGTACGCCGGCTGATCCTGCGCGGCGAGCGCGTGGTGGGCATGGAACTGGTGCACATGAAGAAGCTGGTCGACGCCAACGGTCGCCTGCGTCGCGTCGCCTTCGAGGGCACCGAGACCGTGCTGCACGTCGACCAGGTGATCCCCGCGATCGGCCAGGACGTCGATGGTCTCGGCTTCGAGTCACTGGTCCGCCGCGGCTACATGGAAGTGGAGCCCTGGTGGGGTTCCGTGAAGGGCGAGTCGGGGATTTTCAGCGGCGGAGACGCACGCAGCGACCACGGTACCGTCAGCGAGGCGGTTGGCGACGGGCGGCGCGCGGCGATCGCGATGCTGCGATACCGCGGCGGGAAAACGCTCGAGCCCGGTGCGCCGCCGGAGCCGATCCCCTACTCCGACCTGAACCTCAGTTATTTCGAGCCCGCCCCGGCGTCGAAGGAACCTGTGCTGCCGCCAGAGCAACGGCTGGGGCTCGAAGAAATCGAAGGCGGGCTGCAGGCCAATGCGGTGCGGCACGAGGCGCACCGCTGCCTGTCCTGTGGCGACTGCCTCGCCTGCGACAACTGCTGGACCCTCTGCCCCGACCAGTCGGTGCTGAAGACACGCGAGGTCGCTGCCGACGGCAGCCACTACGTGTTCGACTACGACTACTGCAAGGGCTGCGGCATCTGCGCGCACGAGTGCCCAACCGGCTACATCCGGATGGTCCCGGAGTGAGGACCCAGCCGTGATACGTCGCGGCTCGGATTCGACGGACTGACAGAAGACCCCTTTTTTCGGGTCCCACCACGCTCTTTTGTCCTGACTACTGCCAACGTCGGCGTTCGGCAGGTCGACCCCGTTCGACCACTCCCAAAATGTGACAAAATAATGTCAAAACGATAACAATTACATTACAGCGCCGCCGGTTGGTGCACGGACGCAGCGGGCCAGCGCCAACAGCAGAAGGGGGAGAGCCAGGCATGGCGAACAGTTCATCGCCGAACAGCGCCGGGGGCGGCGGCTCGCAGGCCGTCCTCGCTGGTGGGCAGGACGGGAAGAAACATGCCGGGGAATCCGGCCTGGGCCGGACGCTCAGCTTCGGTATCGCCATCGCCTTCCTGATCGGGGTGGCAGTCTACGCCAAACTTACGCTGGGGGATGTCGCCGGCGTGGGTTTCGTCGTGTTCGCTGCGATCGTCGGGGCGTACATGGCGATGAACATTGGCGCCAACGATGTCGCCAACAATGTGGGCCCCGCGGTCGGTTCCGGGGCGATCACCCTGCTCGGAGCCCTGGCCATTGCCGGGGTCTTCGAGGCGATGGGCGCCATTATTGCGGGCGGCGAGGTGGTGAACACCATCCGCAGCGGCATCATCGACCCGGAAATGATCGCCGATCCGCAGACATTTCTA
>PULL01000102.1 GCA_003550945.1 Thioalkalivibrio sp.
ATCGTCCTCGAACACATCACCACGCAGGCGGCTGTCGATTTCGTCACCGAGGCGTCACCGAACGTCGCGGCGACGATCACGGTGCATCACCTGCTGATGAACCGCAATGCCATGTTCCAGGGCGGGATCCGGCCACACCATTACTGCCTGCCCGTGCTGAAGCGCGAGGGGCACCGGCAGGCGCTGGTCGCCGCCGCGACCGGCGGCAACCCGAAGTTCTTCCTGGGTACCGACAGCGCGCCGCACCCGAAGCATGCGAAGGAATCGGCCTGCGGTTGTGCCGGCATTTACACCGCGCATGCCGCGATCGAGTTGTACGCCGAGGTGTTCGAGGCCGCTGGGGCACTCGACCGGCTGGAGGCGTTCGCGAGTTTCCACGGTCCGGACTTCTACCGGTTGCCGCGCAACCGCGACCTGCTGGTACTGGAAAAGGTGGACTGGACGGTGCCGGAAGAGGTGCCGTTCGGACGTTCACCCGGCGTGCCCCTGCGGGCGGCAGACACCGTGCACTGGCGTCTGGCGGACTGAAACGCCTGCGCCGAACGCTCGACGGCTCACGCGCTAGCGCAAACCGCCCTTTCCCGCCGGTTCAAACACGCTGTAATAAAAGACCGTATTTGCGTCACCATCCTCCTGACGCTTGCCCAGTCGTGAGGGTAGCGCACGCCCCTCGATCTGCTGCTTGAAGTCGTCGCCGGTGCGAATCACCAGGATTGCCCGCTCGATCTCCGGGATTGGGTGGTTGGCGATCAGCACCAGGCCGCTCTCCGTCACCGGCCGCTCCGACGCGATGACCTTGATGGGTTCGTCTTCCGCATCGAGATTCGAAAGCAGGCCGGGGTAGCGATTGAGCTTCATCCCCCGCTTGTCGATCACGATGCCTTCCGGCGCGCCCGCGAGGGCCTCGTCGATGGCCTTCAGCTGCTCCTCGCTGAGGAGTTCGTTGATATTTCCTTTCCACGGCGGCATAGAGGTTCCCCCAACAATGCAAATCCCGCCCGGGGTTGCGGGCAGACCTTGCCCGGTGTGCCACGAAATCCCTGTTGGCACCCTGAAGGCTTCTGGCGGACCATCCGTGGAATGGGCACGCGCCGTTCCGCACGACGCCGCATCGCTAATAATAGCCCGCTGTTCGTTCTGGCGCTCGTCCGGCTTGCATGCTGCGTGTGCGTCAGTGTCGGAGTCGAGGTCTTGACGCGCGGGCAGGGCAATGCGTGCGACCCGGTGTGGCAGAAATGCGGGTTAATGCGTGAGTCCATACAATAGGGCGGATAGCCGCTACCACGGACTCTGCACATGACCCGTATTACCGTGATTGGCGCCGGCTTCGGTGCCCTGACCGCCATCCGCAAACTGCGCGCGGCCGACCGGCAGCTCCAGATCGACGTGATCGCCCCCAGGCCGGAACTCGTGTACTACCCGAGCACGATCTGGATTCCGACCGGTCTGCGCAAGCCCGAGGACGTGGTCATCGGGCTCGAAGGCTTCTTCGAGCGCATGGGCGTGGAATACCACAGGGCCTCGGCCACGGGGCTTAAGGACGGGGGTCGCACCGTGGTCACCGACGCCGGCGAGGTTGCGAACGATGGCCTGATCATTGCGTCCGGCGGCCGCTTCATCAAGAAGCTCCCCGGTATCGAGCACGCGATCACGCCCTGCGAGGGTGTCGATGCGGCGGTGAAGATCCGCGATCGGCTTGCCGGGATGAAGGGCGGCACGATCGCGTTTGGCTTCGCCGGCAACCCGAAGGAACCGGCAGCGATGCGCGGTGGCCCGGTATTCGAGTTCATGTTCGGGATCGAGCAGCATCTGCGCAGCCGGGGTGACCGGGACAAGTTCAAACTGGTGTTCTTCACGCCGGCGCCGAAGCCGGGCAACCGGCTGGGCCCGAAGGCGGTCGAAGGGCTGCTGCGCGAAATGAAGCGCCGCAACATCGAAACGCACCTGGGGCACAAGATGAAGGGTTTCGAGGCCGACAAGGTGATCACCGAAGGCGGTGAATTCGGGGCCGACCTGATCCTCTTCATGCCCGGCATGACCGGCAACGCGTGGTTCGACAATACGGATCTTCCGCGCTCGGACGGCGGGCTGCTGAAGGCGAATGCGCACTGCCAGGTCGAGGGTCAGGACAAGGTGTACGTGGCCGGGGACTCGGGGAGTTTCCCTGGGCCGGATTGGCTGCCGAAACAGGCCCACATGGCCGACCTGCAGGCCGAGGCGGCCGTGGCGAACCTGCTTGGCGAGTTCAAGGGCAAGGCGCCCAGCCAAAGCTTCAAGGCCGAGCTGATCTGCATTGTCGATACCCGGACCAGCGGGATCCTGGTCAAGCGCACCGAGAAGAACAGCGTGATGCTGCCTTCCACCCCCCTGTTTCACTGGGCGAAACGGGCCTTCGAGTGGTGGTACCTGCGGCAGTACCGGTGATGCACCCGTGTTTCCTTCCCGGCCGGACCGGCGTGGCCGTGCCCGGGCGGCCGCCGTTTGATGGACTTCTTCGCTACCGGAGATCCGGATGAGTGCTGACCCCAGGGAGAAGCCTTTTCGGCCGGCCTGGTGGCTGCCCGGCGGGCACCTGCAGACGATCGTGCCCAACGTCTGTCGCCTGCGTCGTGCACCGATGCTGCGACGCCAGCAGGTCACACTGCCCGATGGCGATTTCCTGGCGCTGGACTGGGGCCCTGATCCGGGAGGCCCGATCGTTGTCCTGTTGCACGGGCTGGGCGGCAGCAGCCGCTCCGCCTACGCGCGCGTCCTGATGCGCGCACTGCACGCGCGCGGATTCTGGGCCTGCATGATGCATTTTCGCGGTGCGGCTGGAGAACCCAACCGCAAGCTTCGCGGCTACCACATGGGCGAACGCGAGGATCCGGCTTTCGTGCTCTCGGAGTTGCGGCGCCGGTACAGTCGACGCAAACTCGCCGCGGTGGGCGTGTCGCTCGGCGGGAGTGCCCTGCTGCACAGCCTTGCCGCGGCAGGCGAGGACCCGCCGGTGGACTGCGCGGTGGCGGTGTCGGTACCGTTCCGGCTGCACCGGGCCGAAGAACGGCTGAACCGTGGCTGGTCGAGGCTGTACCAGGGCCATATCCTGCGCCAGTTGCGGCGGCAGTGGCAGGAGAAGTGCCGGGTGCTCGCGCGCCCGGACCTCGCGACGGGCCTGCATGAAATCCGAAGTTTCCGGCAGTTCGATGCGCGGATCACCGCCCCGCTGCACGGCTATGCCGACGTGGACGACTATTATGACCGTGCCAGCAGCATTCAGGTGCTGCGGGACATCCACGTGCCTACTCTGCTGATCCACTCGCTGAACGACCCGTTCATGACGCCCGACAGCCTGCCGGACCCGGACCAGCTTTCGCCCTGCGTCACCCTGGAGGTCCATCGCGCGGGTGGGCACGTGGGATTTCTGGAGAGTTCCGGGCGCAGCTACCTGGAGCGGCGGGTTCCCGATTACCTGCTGGTGCAGTTGCAGAAGAAGTGATTCCCGACGGGGCGCCTCCGGGGCCGGGGCGGTCCCCGCTGGCGCCCGGCTCCGGAGGTGTGCATGCTTTGGAAAATACTGACGCTGGCTGTTCTGATCTGGTTCGCCTGGTGGCGCCTGCGTCAGTGGCTGCGTGAACGGAAGCTGCGTGCGGCCGGGGAGCCGGTGCCGGAGCCCCGCCGGGTGCGCCCCATCAGCATTCTCGCGGGTGTGATGCTGCTCGGCTATGGTGGCTACCTGGTCTGGGTACTGATCATGCAGGAGGTTGCCACCTTTGGGGAGTGAACACCGTTCCGGTTGAACGAAGCGCATACCGGTCGGTCGCACGGGAAAGGGTAACGGGAGACCACGATGACGACCCTGAAAAAGACCGCTGTCTGGTGTGCCGCGCTGCTGCTGCTCGTCGTGTCATCGCAGGCCTCGGCCCGAGCGCCTGTACTGCCGATCGATGAGATGCTTCCGGTGGAACTGGCAACAGTAGGCTTCGAGAGTGTGAGCGGTTCGCCGGTGGTACTCCTCCGGGAGCCGGCATCCGGGGACGTGGTACTGATCAGTATCGGCTCCAACGAAGCGCTCGCGATCCTGCTGGCCCTGCAGGAAGTGCCGACGCCCCGGCCGATGACCCACGACCTGCTGGCCTCGGTGATCGGGGCGCTCGATGCCACGGTCGAGCGCGTGATGGTCGACGCGCTGGTTGGCAACACCTATACCGGCGTGATCGAGCTGAGCCTGCCGCAGCGGGATGAGCCGGTGTATGTCGATAGCCGCCCCAGCGACGCGCTCGCGCTTGCGGTTCGCACCGGTGCGTCGATTCTGGTTTCGCCGGATGTTCTGGTCGCGACGCGCGGTCTGGAATTCGAGGGGCTTCCCGAGTCCCAGCAGGTGGTCAGTGCGCTCGGCATCACCGTCGGCGAAGTGAACCCCGACCTGCGCGAGGCGCTGGGTCTTCCCGACGAGCCTGGGCTGGTGGTGAGCCGGGCCGTGGGCGAGGCTGCGGAATTGGGGCTCTCACCGGGCGCAATGATTCTCGAGGTCAACGGCGAAGTGCCGGAATCGCCGATGAGTTTCCTGGAGCTGGTCCGTCAGACCCCCGCA
Organism: Thioalkalivibrio sp.; assembly: GCA_003550945.1. Classification (GTDB taxonomy): domain Bacteria; phylum Pseudomonadota; class Gammaproteobacteria; order Ectothiorhodospirales; family Ectothiorhodospiraceae; genus Thioalkalivibrio. The sequence continues at coordinate 4,574 of PULL01000102.1, forward strand.
GGCGAGAAGGCCCGCCTGCTCGTGTGGCAGGACGGGGAGACCCGTGAGCTGCAGCTGTCCACCGACGTTCCGGAACGGCAGACGCCGCGCCGGGCGCCCGGCAACGGCGACGGACTGGAGGTCTGAAAAGCGCTTTCCGTGCCCGGTTCAGACATCGGTCCCGATCCGAGCCGGTTTACCAGGGAATGGTGCTGCCGTCGACGTCGATGAACCGGCCGTTGTCGCCGGACGATGCGCCGTCGAGGGTCTTCAGCATCGAGCTGACCGACTCGGTCACCGTGATTTCGGCGTTTGGTCCACCCATGTCCGTCAATACCCAGCCGGGGTGCAGGATCAGGGTGAGGATTCCCTCGCTTCTGAGATCGCGCGCGAGGCTTACCCCAACCGCATTCAGCGCGGCCTTCGACGAGCGGTAGATGTAGGCTCCGCCGGATCCGTTGTCCCCCATCGAGCCCATCTTCGAACTCAGCAGCGCGATGCAGGGGCTTGCCGCCCGTCGCAGTTGCGGCAGCAGCGCCTCGACCACCTGCCGGGGCGCGATCACGTTCACGCGGAAGGTTTCCAGCCACGCGTTCTCGTCCGTGTCGCCCAGGCGGTCGGGCACCGGGCCGTATACGCCGGCGTTGTTGATCAGCAGATCCACCGGGCGATCGCCGACGGTGGAGGCCAGGTTCATGCGATGGGCGAGGCTGGTCACGTCCAGTGGCAGCACGGTGAGCCGGTCTCCGTGGGCCTGGGCCAGTTGCATCAGGTCCGGGCAGGCCTCCGGCCGGCGTGCGCCGGCAAAGACCCGATCACCGCGAGCCAGAAGCTGCCGCACGAATTCCAGGCCGATTCCCCGGCTGCATCCGGTGATGACGACGGTCTTCATCGATTCCTCCTTCGTTGGGTTGGTGGTCAGGTCTGCTGATAACAGATCAGGCGCTGTCGCACCACGTCGGCGGTGACGCGAAGGCCCGTCCCGCTGACACCGTACACGCGCAGCGCGTTG
>PULL01000205.1 GCA_003550945.1 Thioalkalivibrio sp.
ACCTCGGTCCCGTCGGTCAGCTCGGCCCGGAAACGGCTGCGCTGCCGGGTCGCGTAGGGTAATCGCAGGATCGCCACGGGCTGGCCGTCCGGGGGCGCTGCGCAGCGTCGGTCGAGCGTCAGCATCGCCGGTCAGAACAGAAAGTAGCGCTGAGCCATCGGGACCTCTTCCGCAGGCTCGCAGGTCAGCAATTCCCCGTCGGCACGAACCTGATACGTTTCGGGATCCACCTCCATTTGGGGCATCCAGTCGTTCAACACCATGTGCTGCTTGCGCACGGAGCGGCAGCCCTTCACTGCCACCGCACGGTGGTTCAGGTTCAGACGCCCCGCCACACCGGCCGCCAGCGCGGCGGAGGACATGAACGTCACGGCGACGCTGCCGATCGCGTTCCCGTAGCTGCCGAACATCGGGCGGTAGTGCACCGGCTGGGGGGTAGGAATCGACGCGTTCGGATCACCCATCGGGGCCGCGACGATCATGCCGCCCTTGATGATCATCGCAGGCTTCACGCCAAAGAACGCCGGCCGCCACAGGCACAGGTCGGCCAGCTTGCCAGGCTCGATGCTGCCGACTTCGTGCGCGATGCCGTGGGTGAGTGCCGGGTTGATGGTGTACTTTGCGATGTAGCGGCGCACCCGCAGGTTGTCGGCGCCCGGATCGTCGCCGGGTAGCGTGCCCCGCTGCACCTTCATCTTGTGCGCGGTCTGCCAGGTACGCAGGATCACTTCGCCGACGCGACCCATCGCCTGCGAGTCCGACGAGATCATCGAGAACGCGCCGAGGTCGTGCAGGATGTCCTCGGCGGCGATGGTCTCGCGCCGGATGCGCGACTCCGCGAACGCGACGTCCTCGGGGATCGCCGGATCCAGGTGATGGCAGACCATCAACATGTCGAGGTGCTCGTCGACCGTGTTCACAGTGTACGGGCGCGTCGGGTTGGTCGACGACGGCAATACGTTGTCCTGTCCGCAGGCCTTGATGATGTCCGGCGCGTGGCCGCCACCGGCACCCTCGGTGTGGTAGGTGTGGATGGTGCGGCCCTTCATCGCCGCCAGCGTGTCCTCGACGAACCCGGACTCGTTCAGCGTGTCGGTGTGGATCGCGACCTGAACATCGTATTCCTCGGCGACAGTCAGACAGTTGTCGATCGCCGCCGGCGTGGTGCCCCAGTCCTCGTGAAGCTTGAAGCCGAGTGCGCCGGCCTCGACCTGCTCGCGCAGCGCGTCCGGCAGGCTGGCATTGCCCTTGCCCAGGAAGCCCAGGTTCATCGGAAACGCGTCGGCGGCCTCGAGCATGCGCTGGATGTGCCAGACGCCGGGCGTGCAGGTGGTCGCATTGGTCCCGGTCGCAGGGCCGGTACCCCCTCCGATCATCGTCGTGATGCCGCTCATCAGCGCCTCTTCGATCTGCTGCGGGCAGATGAAGTGGATATGCGCGTCGATGCCGCCGGCGGTCACGATCATGCCTTCGCCGGCGATCGCCTCGGTCCCGGGTCCGACGATGATGTTTACTCCGGGCTGGGTGTCGGGGTTGCCCGCTTTGCCGATCGCCTGGATGCGACCGTTGCGCAGGCCGATGTCGGCCTTCACGATGCCCCAGTGGTCGATGATCAGCGCGTTGGTGATCACGGTGTCGGCGACCTGGGCGCCGAGCCGCTGGCTCTGCCCCATGCCGTCGCGGATCACCTTGCCACCGCCGAACTTCACCTCGTCGCCGTAGATCGTGTAGTCCTGCTCGACCCGCACGAACAGCTCAGTGTCCGCGAGCCGCACCCGGTCGCCTACCGTCGGGCCGTACATGTCCGCGTAGGCGGCCCGCGAGATCCGTATGCTCATCGTCCCGGCTCCTCGTCCAGTCCGCCCATCACCCTGCCCTGAAACCCGAAGACCCGGCGTGCGCCTGCGTAGGCCACGAGGGTCACGGTCCGCGTCTGCCCCGGTTCGAAGCGCACCGCGGTGCCGGCCGGGATGTCCAGCCGAAAGCCGCGCGCGGTCACCCGATCGAAGTCCAGCGCGTTGTTCACCTCGTGGAAGTGGTAGTGCGATCCGACCTGCACCGGACGGTCGCCGGTGTTGGTCACCGCCAGCGTGACCGTGTCACGCCCGGCATTCAGTTCGATCTCGCCCTCTTCGAGCAGGTACTCACCGGGGGTCATGGCGTCCTTCTCCTCATGTTCCAAATACAGCCGGCGTGCCCAGGGTTCGATCCGGGTGATGCGTCAGCGGGACGCCGTGAATACATCCCTGTGGGCTTGACGGCCGCATCCATGCGGCCGACACCCGCTGACGCATCACCCGGATCGAACCCTTCAGTCGCATCACAAGATCCCAACCCGGCCCCCGTACGCGTGCACGCCCCGATCAGCGAATCGGCTCATGGACCGTCACCAGCTTGGTGCCGTCGGGGAACGTCGCTTCCACCTGCACTTCGGGAATCATCTCCGGCACGCCTTCCATCACGTCCTGTCGGGTCAGCACTTCGCCGCCCAGCGCCATCAGCTCGGCAACGGTTCGGCCGTCGCGGGCGCCCTCGAGAATCGCGGCCGAGATCAACGCGACGGCCTCGGGGTAGTTCAGCTTCAGGCCGCGGTCGCGCCGGCGCTCGGCGAGCAGCGCGGCGGTGAACAGCAGCAACTTGTCTTTTTCCCTGGGGGTCAATTCCATTCCAGAACTCCGATGTTCAGGTCGACCAGATGCGCGGCGGGCAGGCGGGTCGGCCCATCACCTCGGGTCTAAGCAGGAACCATGCCCGGATCATGGCTTCCCAGAGATCCTCCCCGGACTGCGCGAGCCAGCGGCACACCAGCAGGCCGACGTCCCGTGCATTCGCCTGCGCACCCGCGCCTGCGGGCAGCAGGGTGCAACCCATCAGCGGATCGGTTCCTGGCGGCTGCGCCAGGGCGCGCAGTTCGGCCAGCATCGCGGGCGTGGCCGGCCACGCGATGAGTGTGGCCAGGTAACCCTTGCCCCGCAGCCCCCAGGGGGCCTGCAGCATCGGCGAACCACCCTGCAGGCGCAGGCGCTCGGCGAGGAGCGTCTGCTGCCCCGTGACCACATCGAGTGCGAGATCACAGGAGCCGTGCTGAAAGCGGTCCCCGCTGCCGGGCCGCCCCAAGCCCAGCAGATCCCAGGCCAGGAGCCGACTGCCCGGCGCGACTTCGAAGCGACTGCGCATCTGGACCCGCGCCCCCGCGTGAAGAATGTTCAGGGCGGGCAGCCACTCCAGCGCGGCATCGTCGCCCACGCGGAAGTGCTGGCTCTGCACTGCGGTGGCTCCAGCCGAGCGGTAGAACTTGCCTGCAGCGGGCGTGGTGATCAGTGCGTGGGCGACCGTCGCGCTGTCCACTCGAATCTGAAGTTCATCACCGCCGACCACGCCTCCCGGGGGATGCAGAAGGTAGCTGTGACAGGGCGCGCCTTCGGGATGAAACGCCCGCTGGACCCTTAGCGGGCCAAGATGACGCCGGCGCCGAAGCACGGTCCTGTCCGGTCCCGCCTCGAACCCCAGATCCAGCCGCGCGCGCCACCCACCCCCAGGCTGCGGGGCGCACGCGGGGGCATCGAGCAGATGCCGTGTCTGGACCTGAATCATGCCCGGAGCGTTAGCAGGAATCGCGCCGCGCACGAGACCCGTGCGCCGGCGTGATCTGCACCAGACTGCGCGCCCGAATGCACCACGATGGAGCAACGTATCGCACCGTTATGGCGCAAACACCTCAGGCGAGTTGCGCGCGCACCCGGCTGGCGATCTCTTCCACGGAGAGGTGGGTCACTTCGAGCCGCGGGATGTGTTCGCGGTAGAGGAACTCGTCGATCGCGAGGCACTCGTCGCGGCACTGCGCGAGGCTCGCGTAGCGGCTGCCGGGCCGTCGCGATTCCCGGATGTGAGCGAGGCGCTCGGGAGAGATCACCAGGCCCAGCAGTCGCCCGCGCAGGCCGCGCAGCGAGCTGGGCAGGCGGGTATCGCCGGTCATGTCCTCGGGAATCAGAGGGTAGTTGGCCGCGAACATGCCGTAGTTCATCGCGAGGTAAAGGCAGGTGGGCGTCTTGCCTGAGCGCGACACGCCCATCAGGACCACTTCGGCGTGGCCAATGTCCCCGGTCGCGAGGCCGTCGTCGTGTGCAAGGGTGAAGTTGAGCGCTTCGATCCGGCGGTCATAGCGCGCTATGTCACCGATGCCGTGGGCACGACCGGAAACGGACTCGGCCTTGAGCCCGAACACCTGTTCCAACTGCTGCAGGTGATCGGAGAAGATGTCCAGCACCGGAACCGGGCACTCCCGCAACTGCGCACGCAGCGTCGCATCCGCAAAGGTCGCGACGACCAACGCCGGCTGCGGCCCGGCCCGCATCCGCTCGAAGATGTCCTCGAGGTGCTCCTGGCTGCGAACGAAGGGCCGCAGGTGCCAGCCAGGGTGCAGGCCCTCGAACTGGGTCAGCAGCGTGCGCGCAAGCGTCTCGGCGGTGATGCCCGTTCCGTCGGAGAGCAGATACACCTGCGGGCGGGCCGCCTCAGTCACCGGCGAGCGTCTCCGCGATGCGCTCCCAGGTCGGGATCAGCGAGTCCGGGTTCAGCGACATGCTCTCGATGCCTTCGGCCACCAGCCACTCGGCAAGATCCATGTGGTCGGACGGACCCTGGCCGCAGATGCCGACGTACTTGCCCTTCTCGCGCGCGGTGCGGATGGCCATCGACAGCAGCGCCTTCACCGCGTCGTCGCGCTCGTCGAAGCTCGAGGCCACCAGTGCCGAATCGCGGTCGAGACCCAGCGTGAGCTGGGTCAGATCGTTCGAGCCGATCGAGAAGCCGTCGAAGAGGTCGAGGAAACGGTCCGCAAGAAGCGCGTTGGACGGGATCTCGCACATCATCACGATCTTCAGCCCGTTTTCCCCGCGCTTCAGGCCTTCCTCTTCCAGGACTCGCAACACGCCCTCCGCCTCCGCGACCGTGCGCACGAAGGGCACCATCACCTGAACGTTGTCCAGGCCCATGTCCTCGCGGACCCGTTTCAGCGCCTGGCACTCCAGCGAAAATGCCGGCCGGAAGGAATCGGCGAGGTAGCGCGACGCCCCCCGGAACCCGAGCATCGGGTTTTCCTCGTCGGGCTCGTAGGCGCGACCGCCCAGCAGGTGCGCATATTCATTGCTCTTGAAATCCGACAGCCGCACGATCACCGGATGCGGCGCAAAAGCCGCCGCAAGCGTACCCACGCCCTCGCTGAGCCTGCGCACGAAGAACTCCACCGGGTCGTCGAAGCCGGCAATCCGGGCCGCGATCTCGCCCTTTACGTCGCCCGGCACGTTCGGGTAGTCCAGCAGCGCCAGCGGGTGGATGCCGATGTGGCTGTTGATGATGAACTCCAGGCGCGCGAGGCCGATGCCCGCGTGCGGCAGCCGGGAGAAGGTGTAGGCCCGGCCGGGATTGGCCACGTTCAGCATCAGCTTCACGGGCAGCGGCGGCAGGTCTCCGGCGCCGGTGCGCTGCACCTCGAAGGGGATCTTCCCTCCGTAGACAAAGCCGTCGTCGCCCTCGGCGC
>PULL01000122.1 GCA_003550945.1 Thioalkalivibrio sp.
CGATCGAGATCGAGATCGCCGCGAGGGAGTTCAGCCGCACCGGGTGACGCAGGTCGATGATCGTCTCCGCCGGATAGCGCACCGCCTTGAAGATGAACAGCATCCCGAGCAGGAAGAACACCATCCACGCGAACATCAACACCGGCTCGCCGAGCCAGTCCGGGCCGCCGTATTCACCCCAGGTGCGCAGTCCGAGGCCGAGCCCCGCGACCCCCATCACCAGGGCAAAGATCGACAGGGGGAAGTGTTCCACGCAGTCGCGAAAAGACCGGGTCATCGTCCTCTCCATCTGCTGCAGGCCACGTCCGACGCAGACCACGCCACTTTTCCGTCGGGGCGCATGGCCACCGGACCGTGGGAGGTCCGCAATGATGTGCATCTGGCAGGCATTGCGCAACCATCGCCCGGCGGCCCGAATTTCCGTATGCAGGGCTGCCGTACATGAACGGCGGCCCGCCTTGCTGCTACTGTGTGCACCCGAAAAACGGGAGTGAGCGCCTTGCCGTACAACGAACAAACCATCACTTCGATCCGGCGCTGGTCGCCGAAGACGTTCAGTTTCCGGGCCACCCGACCCGAGGGTTTCCAGTTCAAGAACGGTCAGTTCGTGACCCTCGGCCTGCGCTGCGACGGGAAGCTGGTGCCGCGCGCGTATTCGATCGTCTCCGATCCCGACGAGCCGGATCTCGAGTTCCTGAGCATTCACGTGCCGGATGGCCCGCTGACCAGCCAGCTTGCCCAGTGCAGCGTCGGCGACACCGTCTGGATCAACAGCAAGGTCACCGGTTCGCTGACGCTGGATTACGTGCAACCCGGCCGCAACCTCTACCTGCTCGCCACCGGCACCGGCATCGCGCCGTTCATCTCGCTGATCCGGGGCGATCAGGTGTTCGAGCGCTTCGAAACCGTGATCCTGGTGCACAGCGTGCGCACCGCGGCCGAACTGACGTACCGCGAGGAGATCGAGGCGCGCGTGGGAGACAGACTGCGCTACGTGCCCACCGTGACCCGCGAGCCGCACGCGAACAACCAGCGCGGGGCGGATCTGTTCCGCAGCGGCGAACTCTCCCGAATGCTCGGACTACCGGACGCGGATCCCGAATTCGACCGGGTGATGCTCTGCGGCAACCCGCAGATGAACCGCGAGATGACCGCCTACCTGAAGGACAACGGCTGGACCATGACCAACTACAAGGGCGTGGGCAATTTCACCGTCGAACAGGCCTTCGTCGCGACCCAGGGCGTGGAGTAAGCGTTACCAGTCCAGGAAGAACAGCACGGTGGTGATCGCGCCGACCAGCACGATGGCATTGCGCAGCACCACCGGCGAAAGCACCCGCCCGACGCGCGCGCCGGCGAAACCGCCGAGCGTCGCGGCGATCGCCATCGGCAGGATCTCGGCCCAGGAGATGATCCCGCCCAGCGCATAGACCACCACGGCCATCAGCGTCAGCACCGCCGACAGCAGGTTCTTCAGGCCATTGGCCACGCGCAGGTCGTGCACCCCGAGCAGGCGGAACATCGCCAGCATCACGATGCCCATGCCGCCGTTGAAGTAGCCACCGTAGGCGCAGACGCCGAGGATGCCGGCGCGCGCCCCCAGACCGTGTGTCCGGGTCTCCTGTGCGGACAAGAGTCGCTGCAGCGCGGGGCCGAACGCGAAGGCCAGCGTGGCGAAAAGCAGCAGCCAGGGGATGATCCCGCGGAAAGCCTGGTCCGGGGTCGCGAGGAGCAGCAATGCCCCGGCAGCGCCCCCCGCCGTGCCGAGCAGCAGGACGGTCAAGATCGAAAGACCCACGGGTGCCCGCATCAGGTCGCGATAGCTCCAGGCGCTGGCCAGGTAGCCCGGCAGCAGCGCGGCCGTGCCGGTGGCGTTGGCGGCGATCGGCGGCACCCCGGCGAACACCAGCGCGGGCAGCGTGAGGAAACTCCCGCCGCCCGCGAGCGCATTGATGCCGCCCGCCAGGAAAGCGGCCACCGTGATCACCAGCAGTGGCAACAGCTCGAGCGTCATGTCTGCGGAGCGCTCGCCCGGGCGGGTTCAGCGTTCAGGACGGCAGTTCCCGCGATTTCACGCCATCGACCGCGCGGGGGCTGATTTCGGCCCGGTAGAACCATTCGTTTCCCGGCAGCGCATTCGGGTTGGGAAACACGATGAAACCGTCGGCCGGGGAGCGCACCGAGCGCCCGTCGGCGCGCACCCCGATCTCCTCGCCGGCCTGGATCCGGTCGAAGCTCTGCCAGGCACGCGCGAACCGGTCCAGTAGGTCGTCGCGGTCGATGACCTCGACCAGGCGCAGCACCTCGAGATCGTTGCGCGGCGGCGGGGCCGGCAGGTCCATCAGGCCGAGGTGTGACAGCGTGTTCAGGATCGCCCGGTACGCGACGTCCGGCGCCTCCGGGTCGTCGTGCTGGCCGCACTCGAGCGTGACGCCGTAGCCGCCCTGGCGGCGCATGTATTCGGTGGTGCCGATGCCGTAGCTCGGATCGGTGCTCAGCATCTGCGCGCGCAGCGTCGCGTTCGGATTGCGCAGGCGCCGGGCGACGCCGATCGCGTAGGTGTCGAGCCAGCCCTCGACGATCCGGCGCGGGCCGAGGCGCCGCACCAATGCCTCCTCCTCCACTGCCTGGCGGAAGGACTCCAGTCCGTGATCGTTGTTCTCCGGCCCCAGCATCACGAAGGGCTCGCCGGGCGTGTGAAACGAGTGCAGGTCGAGCAGCACGTCGTGCGCGGCGAGCAGCGGGCACAGGCGGTTGGCGACCCGGTCCTCGAAGTCCTGCGGCATGTCCGTCACGCGGAAGTTGCGGTTCAGGTTCCGCTCGCCCATGCGCTGTCGGCGCTGGTAGGCCAGCGGGTTGGCCACCGGCACCAGCGTCAGTGTGCCCCTGAGCAATGCGCGTTCGCCACGTTCCAGTTCGGCCGCGAGCCGCAGAATCGCCTCGGTGCCGCAGGTCTCGTTGCCGTGCACCGCTCCGAGCACGATCAGGCCGGGTCCGGGCTCGAGCCCGTGATAGCTGATGCTGCGCAGTGCCGTGGGGGTGATCGTGGTGTCGGTGGGCGTGGCTGGCATTCCGGGGCTCCGTAAAAGCTGAACGCTGCGGCATCTCGCTGCGCATCGGGCCTGCGTCCCAACGGGCCGAGACCCCACCGGGCACGGCCCCGAATGCTTCGGGACGATGCAGGCAGTACACTTCGCCTGCATGAACGCGTACCGGCTCCCGCCACCAAATGTTACTATGTAACAATTAGTGCCGGGTCCCACAGGAGACCTGCAAGTGCTGAAGGATATCGAAAATCGGCCCCGGGGGAGCCGCTTTCAGCGGTCCGAGATCCTGGCGGCCCTGAAACTCAATGCCGACGGGCTGATTCCCGCGATCGCCCAGCAGCACGATACCGGTGAAGTGCTGATGATGGCGTGGATGAACCGCGAGGCGCTGGACGAGACACTGGCCACCGGCCGCGTCTGCTATTACTCGCGCTCGCGCGGGAAGCTGTGGCGCAAGGGCGAAAGCTCGGGCCAGGTGCAGCGGCTGAAGGGGCTCTACATCGACTGCGACGGCGACACGCTGCTGCTCCGGGTGGACCAGCCCGGTCCCGCCTGTCACACCGGTCGTTCCAACTGCTTCTTCTTCCGGGTGGATGGCGACGAGGCGGTCGTTACCGCAGACCCGCTGATCGACCCGGAAACGCTCTACGGAACCGCCGGCGCATCCAGCCCCGACCCCAAGTCCGCGAAAGATCCGCGATGAAGACGCTGCTTCTGCACAACACCCTCGGCGGCAAGGCCGAAGCCTTCGTCCCGGCCGACCCGAACCGGGTGACCATGTACGTCTGCGGACCGACGGTGTACAACTTCGTGCACATCGGCAACGGCCGCCCGGTGGTCGTGTTCGATGTGCTGTTCCGGGTACTGCGCGAACTGTACGGCGCGGATCACGTGATCTACGCGCGCAACATCACCGACGTCGACGACAAGATCAACCAGGCGGCGGCCGCGAACCGCGAGGACATCGGCACGCTGACCGCGCGCTTCACGAAAGCCTTCCACGAGGACGTGGCCCAGCTGGGCACGCTGCCACCGACACTGGAGCCACGCGCCACCGCCCACATCGAGCCGATGATCGCGATGATCGAGCACCTGCTCGCGCGGGGGCACGCCTACGTCGCCGACGAACACGTGCTCTACGACGTGCGCTCTTACCCGGAATACGGCCGCCTGTCGGGGCGCAGCCTGGACGACATGCGCGCCGGCGCCCGCGTCGAGGTCGCGGATTACAAGCGCGATCCCGCCGATTTCGTGCTGTGGAAACCCTCCCGGCCCGGCGAGCCGTCCTGGGAAAGCCCCTGGGGCCTTGGGCGCCCCGGCTGGCACCTCGAGTGTTCGGCGATGATCGAGACCCACCTGGGGGACACGATCGACATCCACGGCGGCGGCCACGACCTGGTGTTTCCGCACCACGAAAACGAGATCGCCCAGGGCTGCGGCGCGCACGGGGTCGAATACGCCCGCTTCTGGGTGCACAACGGGCACGTGACGGTCGACGGCGAGAAGATGTCCAAGTCCCTCGGCAACTTCCGCCTGCTGCGGGACCTGCTCGAGGTCTACCCGGGCGAGGTGCTCCGCCTCGCGCTGCTGGCCCGGCACTACCGCGCGCCACTGAATTTCTCCGAGCGCGGCCTGGACCAGGCGCGCAACAGTCTGAACAGCCTCTACCGCGTGCTGCGCGAGCACGCCGGTGTACCCGCCGGGTCGGCGGACGCGCGGGACACCACTGTGTTCGACGCACTGCTCGACGATCTGAACACCCCGGCCGCGATCGCCGAACTGCACCGGCTGGCCGATCGGCTGGCCGACGCCGCCTCTGCTGAGGAAGCCGCGCAGCGCAAGGGCGAACTGCTGGCCGCCGCCCGTCTGCTGGGGCTGCTGCAGCAGGATCCGGTGGACTGGTTCCAGGCCGGTTCGACGGACGCGCCCTCCGCCGACTGGATCGAGGCCCGCATCGCGGAGCGCCAGGCCGCGCGCAAGGCCCGCGACTTTGCACGCGCGGACAGTATCCGGGACGAGCTGACCGCCGCCGGCATCCTGCTGGAAGACACGCCGGAGGGCACGCGCTGGCAACGGGCGGAGGCGGCGCCAACGGACCAGGCATGATCCGCGGCTTCCTGATTACGGTTCTGCTGCTGTTCGGCGGGCAGTTGGCGGCCCATCCCCACGCGTGGATCGATCTGCGGGTCAGCGTGCAGTTCTCGGACGATGGCGAGGTAGCGTCGATACGCCAGGAATGGACCTTCGACCCCACGTACAGCCACCTGTTGCTGGAGGACATGGCCGCCGACCAGCCCCAGCTGGACCTGGAGACCGCTTTGCAGTGGATGGCCGACCGCATGCTCGGGAACCTGCACGAATACGGCTATTTCACCGAGATCGCGCTGGGCGAACGGCCACTGGAACCCGGCCGCCCACATCACGCGACATTGCATCTGACCCAGCGCCG
>PULL01000217.1 GCA_003550945.1 Thioalkalivibrio sp.
ATCCCGAGCGCGAAAATGAAGCGCGGCAGCGTGGTCTCCTTCGCCTGCTCGAGCGCCTGTTCCAGATTTCGCGCCGATTTCGCGCCGATGCGCTCAAAGCCTTCCATCCGCTCGGCGTCGAGTTCGAACAGCTCCGCCGGGTTGCTCACGGTGCCCGTACCCACCAGCTGCTCGATCAGCTTGTCGCCGAAACCCTCGATGTCCATCGCCTTGCGCGACACGAAATGCCGCAGGGACTCGCGCCGCTGCGCTGGACAGACCAGCCCGCCGGTACAGCGTGCCACCGCCTTGCCGTCTTCCTGCTCGACGTGGGAGCCGCACTCGGGACAGGCTTCGGGAAGCAGCACCGGCTGCGTGTCGGGCTCGCGCTCGCCGCCGGCGCGGCCGACGACCTCGGGAATCACGTCTCCCGCCCGGCGCACCACCACCCGGTCGCCGATGCGGATGTCCTTGCGCGCGACTTCGTCCATGTTGTGCAGCGTCGCGTTGCTGACCATCACGCCACCGACCAGCACCGGCTCCAGCCGCGCGACCGGGGTCAGTGCGCCGGTGCGGCCCACCTGGAAATCCACCGCCAGCAGCCGCGTGGTGCGTTCCTCGGCCGGAAACTTGTGCGCCAATGCCCAGCGCGGCGCCCGCGCCACGAAGCCCAGCCGCTGCTGGTCGCTGCGCCGGTCCACCTTGAAGACCACGCCGTCGATGTCGTACGGAAGCTCGGAGCGGCGCGCGGCCATGTCCCGGTAATAGTCCAGCGCGCCCTCGACGCCGGTCACGCGGGTGCGCTCTGGACAGACCGGAATGCCGATCGCCTCGAACCAGTCGAGCACCCCGGACTGGGTGCCCGGCAGCTCGAAATCCTCCGGAACCCAGCCGGGGCCGTAGGCGAAGAAGCTCAGCGGGCGGCGCGCGGTGACGGCGGGATCGAGCTGGCGCAGGCTGCCGGCCGCGGCGTTGCGCGGGTTCATAAAGCCGCGCTCCCCGGCCTCGTGCAGACCCTGGTTCAGCCTTTCGAAGTCGGGCCGGCGCATGAACACCTCGCCGCGCACCTCGAACTCGGACGGCCACCCGGAGCCTTCCAGCGACAGCGGGATCGCGCGCACGGTACGCACGTTGCCGGTCACGTCCTCGCCGGTCTCGCCGTCGCCGCGCGTGGCCGCTCGCAACAGACGCCCGTCGCGGTACAGCAGACTGATCGCCAGGCCATCGAGCTTCGGTTCCGCGATGTAATCGACCGGGGATTCGCCGTCGCGAGCCAGCCGCTCGCGCACCCTGCGGTCGAAGGCGGACAGATCCTCCTCCGTCAGCCCGTTGTTCAGCGACAGCATCGGCAGCCGGTGACGGACCGGCGCGAAGCTGGCCGCCGGCGCGCCGCCGACGCGCTGGGTCGGGGACTCCGGGACCACCAGTTCCGGGTGTTCGGCTTCGATCTGCTGCAGTTCCGCCAGCAGTTCGTCGTACTCGGCGTCACTGATCTCGGGATCGTCCAGCACGTAATAGCGCCGGTCGTGATAGGCGATCCGTTCGCGAAGCTCTGCGGCCCGCCGGGCGGGACCCCCGGCGTGATCCTCCCGGGTCACACGCCGGCCTTTCTGCGCAACAGGTCCGGGCGGTGGCGCAACAGCCACTGGTTCATGTCCTCGCGCATGTGCGCGAGCGTCTGATTGGTCGCGGTGGACTGCTGGGCATCCAATACCCGGCCACCCAGGTCACGCGCCAGCACGTGTGCGGTCTCCAACAGCACCTCGAACCCTCGCTGGGGGCGCTCGCAGGCATGCAACTGCAGGAACAGCGTGACTCCGGGCGTCATCATGTCGGCAAGGTCGTCGTCACTCAGCGTGCCGGGGGCCACCATGTTCGCAGCGCTGAACAGCGGGTCGCCGTCCGGGGGATCGCCCTCTTCCCGGTAGTGGTAGATCGACATCTCGCCCAGCCCGAGTCCGGCCCGCCGCAGCGCCGCACCCAGCGCGACCCCGGTGAACGGCCGGTTGCGCGGCGCCACCACGTGCAGCACAAGGATTTTCTCCCGGTTCGGGCCGCGCGCCCTGGGGTTGCGGCCGACCACGCGGGGCTCGGAAACGTCGTCGAAACGTTCTTCCGGCACCGACCGGCCGGTGGGCGGGTGTGGCTCTGCGGCCGGCGCTGCCTTTGCGGAGACCTGCGTCCTCGCGGCCGCGACACGCTGCTTCAGGCCGTCGATCACAGACGCCACCTTCGCGCGCGCACGGTCCACGATCTGCGGTTCGGGCGTGCGGGGCTGTGGCTCCCGCTCGGGCTCCGGCTCGCGTTCCGTCTGGGGCTTCACCCTGGGTTCCGGCCGGAGTGACGCAACAGGCTCGGTTGGCGGCGGGGGCGTTGCCGGCCGAACGGGGGTTTCGACGTCCTGCACCGCCTTCGCCACCCCCCGCGAGGGCTGCGGTGTCGCCCGCAGCGGACGATCTTCCGGATCCAGCAACTTTTCCAGGTCGGTGACGCTTTCACCGAGCACCGGCTCGAAGTCAGGATCGTCGCGGTGGGCACGGATGTGCACTGCGCTGTCGTCTCCCCAATCGTCGAAATCCGGCTCCCGCCCTTCGCGCCGGCCACGGGTGCGCATGCGGTGTGCGACCCAGATGCCCGCGACCAGGATCACGCCGAGAATCAACAGGCTGATACGCAACCAATCCACAGGAAAAACCTCTCGCGTTCCGTCAGACTTCCGCCAGTTCCACGGCGGCGTCGATGTCCACGCTGACCAGGCGGGAGACGCCGGGTTCGTGCATGGTAACGCCGATCAGCTGCTCCGCCATGGCCATGGTCGTCTTGTTGTGGGTGATGAAGATGAACTGGATCCGCTCGGCCATTTCCTGCAGCAACGTACAGAAACGGCCGACGTTCGCCTCGTCCAGCGGGGCGTCGACCTCGTCGAGCATGCAGAAGGGCGCCGGGTTCAGCTCGAAGATCGCGAAGACCAGCGCCACCGCGGTCAGCGCCTTCTCGCCGCCCGACATCAGGTGGATGGTGGACAGCCGCTTTCCGGGTGGCCGTGCCATGATCGCGACACCGGTATCGAGCAGATCGTCGCCGGTCAGTTCGAGGCGGGCCTCGCCGCCGCCGAACAGGCGCCGGAACTTCTGACCGAGGCCCTCGTTCACGCGGTCGTAGGTCTCGCGGAACATCGCCCGGGTTTCACGATCGATCTTGTGCATCGCCTGCTCCAGCGTGTCCAGCGCCGTGAGCAGATCGTCGTGCTGCTCCTTCAGGTACTGGCTGCGCTCGGTCAGGGTCCGCGCCTCCTCGATCGCGGCCAGGTTGATCGGGCCGAGCCGCTCGATCTTGCGGTCCAGCGTGGCGATCGCGTCCGCCCAGGCCTGCGGGTCGGCATCGTCGGGTAGCTCGGCCGCCAGTGCCTCCGGATCCAGCCCGCTTTCCTGCAACTGACCGGCGATCTGCTCCTCCTGCACCCGCAGTTCCCGCAGGTGCAGCCGGCGCTCCTCGCAGGCACCGCGGCCGGCCTCGACCTCGACCGCCAGATCGCGCAGCTCCGCCGCGAGCCTGCGCAGCGTGTCGTCGCAGGCATCCAGCGCGGCCCGTGCGGAGGTCAGCGCCAGTTCCGCCTCCTGCCGCCGCTCCAGCTGTTCCTGCAGTTCCGTGCGCCAGCCGTCGAGCGGGGCCAGACGCCCGGCGCGGGCTTCCTGCAGCTGTGCGAGCCGCTCCCGGTCGCGCTCGGTCTGCTGTTCGAGTCGTTCCCGGTGGCCCTGCTCCAGCGCCAGCCGGTGCCGTGCCTCCTGCAACGCAAGCAATGCCACGGAGGCTTGCTCGCGGGCCTGATGCAACCGGGAGCGAGCCTCCTGCTGGCGCGCCTGCGCCTGCTGGTTGCGCTGCTCGAGTTCTGCCTTGTCCCGGTCCAGGTCTTCCAGCGCCTGCAGCGCCTGGTTGCGTTCGCGTAGTGCCTCGTCCCGCTGCGACTCGGCCCGCGCCATCTCCTCTTCCAGCTCGCCGATCTCCTGCGCCAGGCGCCGGCGCCTTTCGTCGGCCTGCTGAGCGCGGTCGCGCAGCCGGTGCAGCTGGCCTTCGAACTGGCTCACTTCGCGCTGGCTCTCGCGCAGCCCGGATTCGACCTCCTGCAACTCCGCCTCGGTGCGCTGGATCGCCTCCCGGCGCGCCTCGAGCCCGGCAGCGGACTCGGCGGCACGATCCTGCAGCTCGGCGGCCTCGCGCTCCAGTTGGCGCTCCAGGCGCAGACGCTCAATCACACCCTCCACCTGCGGGTCTGGATTGCGGTGCCAGAGCCAGCCGTGTCCGATCCAGGTCCCGTCGCGCGTCACCACGCTCTCGCCAGGCACGCAAGTGCGCAAACGCTGCCGCGCTTCGGGCAGGGATTCCGCGCAATACACGGAGCCCAGGCGGGCGCGCAGCACGTCCGGGCCACGCACCCGGGCCGCGAGCGCCTCGGCAGAGAAGGAACGCGCTTCCGGTGCCGGGTCCAGGGCCCGGAATGCCGCGGCGGGCAGATTCTCGGGCATGTCGGCGAGCGACATCAGCACCGCCTCGAACCACCGCCCCAGCACCACTTCCACCGCGGCTTCCCAGCCCGCTTCGACGTCCATCTGTTCCGCAGCCCGACGGCCGGGATCCACACCCCGCTCGCGGGCCCATTGCTCGAACCGCTCCCGGTCGCCGTCCTGGTCCCTGCCCGGAAGGATTTTCAGGGAGGCGAGCCGGCCGGCGATCTCGCGCGCCTTCTGTTCCAGCCCGTGCGCGGCTTCCTGGCCGGCCTGCAGCTGCCGACGCTCGCCCGCCAACCGCTCGGTCAGCGCGCCACGGCGCTCCTGCAGCGACTCGTGGCTCCGGCTCGCGATCTCGAACGCTTCCTCGGCCGCGGCGAGCGCTTCGTCGCCCTGCAATCCGGACAGGCGCCCCTGCTCCTCGAGCAGCCTTTCCCGTCGTTGCCGCGCCCGCTGCAGCAGGTGGTCGGCGTGATCCATTCGCGTGCGCGCCAACTGAGCCGTCTGCTGCGGCTCGGCCATCGCCTGATGCCAGGCCGTGCGGGCCTCGCGCGCCGCGTGCAGATCGTGGTCGGCCGCCTCCGCCACCCGCTCCGCCTGTTCCAGCGCGCTCGCCGCGGCGAGATGCGACCGGTCATGGGTCTCGATGGCGACGTCCGCGCTGCCCACGCGGTGGATCGCATCGAGCGCGGCACGCTCGGAGTCCCGGATGCGGGCCTCCAGCTGACCCTGCTCCCGGGTCTCCCTTTCCAGTTCTTCCTCGGCATGGCGGATCGACTGCTCCAGCCGGGACACGGCCGCGGAAACGTCGTAGAAATCCCCCTGCGCCTGCTGCTGAGCCCGCTCCAGTTCGGCGCGCAATACCCGCTGCTGCTCGGCCTCGGTCTCCTTTTTCTGCGTGCGCGCCTGCAGCCCGGCCAGCGCGGTTTCCGCCTCGGCCAAGGCCTGTTGCTCCTGCACGAGTTGCCGCTCCTGCGCGCGCAGGCGCAGCAGCAGCAGTTC
>PULL01000088.1 GCA_003550945.1 Thioalkalivibrio sp.
CTGCCGTTGTACGCAAGGCTGTCCGCGGCCGAACAGAGCCGCGTGTTCCGGCCGCATCCGGGCCGGCGCATCGTGCTCGCGACCAACGTCGCCGAAACCGCGCTCACCGTGCCCGGCATCCGCTTCGTGATCGATTCGGGCCTGGCCCGGGTGTCGCGCTACTCCTGGCGCTCTCGGCTGCAGCGGCTGTCGCTGGAGCCGGTGTCGCGCGCCTCCTGCAACCAGCGCGCGGGACGCTGCGGGCGCCTCGGACCCGGAATCTGCATCCGGCTGTTTGACGAGCCGGATTTCGAACTGCGCCCGGAACACACGGACCCGGAAATCCTGCGCTCGAACCTCGCCGCGGTGATCCTGCAGATGGCGGCGCTCGGCCTCGGCGACCCGCGGCACTTCCCGTTCGTGGATCCGCCGGATACGCGACTGATCCGCGACGGCTACCGGCTG
Source organism: Thioalkalivibrio sp. (assembly GCA_003550945.1). Lineage (GTDB taxonomy): Bacteria > Pseudomonadota > Gammaproteobacteria > Ectothiorhodospirales > Ectothiorhodospiraceae > Thioalkalivibrio. The sequence goes on from PULL01000088.1 coordinate 445, forward strand.
CTCGAGGAACTGCACGCGGTCGATTCCCGCGGCCGGATCACCCCCGTCGGGCGCCGTCTCGCGCAGTTCCCGGTGGATCCCCGTTTCGCCGCGATGATCGTCGCCGGCGGCGAACGCGGGGCATTGGTCGAGGCGGTCACGGTCGCCGCCTTCCTCGCGCTGCAGGACCCGCGCGAAAGGCCCGCCGAGCACACCCAGGCGGCCGACGAGGCGCACCGGCAGTTCCAGGTCGAGGGTTCGGACTTCCTCGGCATCCTGCGCCTGTGGGAGGCCTGGCACCAGACCCGCGAGGATCTGGGCAGCAGCGCGCTGAAGCGCTGGTGCCACGAGCACTTCCTCGCCTTCCTGCGCATGCGCGAATGGCAGGAACTGCGCGCGCAACTGCTCACGCTGGCGCGCGCCGGCGGGCTGCACCGCAACGAACTGCCGGCCGACCCCGAGAGCCTGCACAAGGCACTGCTGGTGGGGCTGGTCAGCCATGTCGGAAAAAAGACCGAGCGCGGCGACTACCTCGGTACGCGCAACCGGCGCTTCCAGATTCACCCGGGTTCAGGGCTGACGAAACGCCGCCCGGAGTGGATCGTCGGCGCCGAAATCGCGGAGACCACGCGCGTCTACGCGCGCGAGGTGGCCGCGATCAAGCCCGACTGGATCCTCGAGGTCGCCCCGCACCTGCTGAAGCACCACGTCCACGAGCCGCACTTCCAGGCGCGCACCGGGCGCGTCGGCGCCTGGGACCGCATCACACTGTACGGGCTGGTGGTCGCGCAGCGCGCGCCGGTGAACTTCGCCCGCCACGACCCGGCGGAAGCGCGCCGCCTGTTCATCCAGCACGGCCTCGTCGAGGGACAGCTGCGCTCGCGCTCGCTCGGCCTCGCCGCGAATCTGGCGACCGTTGCGGAAATCGCCGAAATGGAGGCCCGGGGCCGCCGCCGCGACCTGCTCGCCGAGGAAGACCGCCTACGGACGTTCTACGAGCAGCGCCTGCCTGCCGATGTGGTGGACGGCCCGGCGTTCGAGGCCTGGATTCGCAAGGCGGAGAAGTGCGATCCGAAAACCCTGCAGATCGACCGCGCGGCGCTGCTGCAGGAACCCGAGGCCAGCCTGCCACAGGGCGCCTATCCGGATGCGCTGGAGGTCCAGGGACTGCGGCTGCCGCTGTCCTACCGCTTCGAACCCGGTCAGCAGGACGACGGCGTGACCGTCTCGATTCCGATCGCCGCGCTGAACGGGCTGCCCGACTGGCTCGGCGACTGGCTGGTGCCCGGCCTGCTCGAGGAACGCGTGGTCGGCCTGCTGCGCAGCCTGCCGAAGGGCCTGCGCCGCAATTTCGTGCCAGCGCCGGACTTCGCGAAAGCCGCGCTGGAGCGAATGCCGGCACGCGAGGGGCCGCTGCTGCCGGCGCTCACCACGGCACTGGAGGCAATCACCGGCACCCGCGTGCCTGCGGACGCGTGGCGCCCCGAGGGGCTCGAGCGGCACCTGATCATGCGCTTCCGGGTGCTGGACCCGGACGGCGGCGAGGCGGCGTCCGGACGCGACCTGCCGGCACTGAAGGCGCGCCTCGGCGACAGCGCCGGCGCGCACTTCGACCGCACCCGGCCGGACGACATCACCCGCGAGGGCATTACCTCCTGGGATTTCGGGCCGCTGCCGGAGTTCGTCGAATTCGAGCACCAGGGCGCGCAGCTGCGGGCCTACCCGGCGCTGGCCGACGCCGGCGACAGCGTCGAGCTGCGCCTGGAGCCGGATGCCGACAGTGCCCGGCGCCTGCAGCAGGGCGGCCTGCGGCGGCTGTTCCTGCTCGGCTGCCACCGCATCGTGCGCGACCTGCGCCGGCAGCTGCCAGACATCCAGCCGGCCTGCCTGCACTACGCCCCGCTGGGCAGCTGCGACGCGCTGAAGGAGCAGATCCTGCTGGCGGCGGCAGACCGGGTGTTCCTGGCCGCGGGGCCGTGGCCGCGCGATCCGGAGACCTTCGATGCCCGCGTTGAAGCCGGGCGTTCGGACCTGACGCCCGCGGCGATGGAACTCTCGCGGCTTGCAGCCCGGATCCTGGCCGACTGGCACCAGCTGCGCCGCCGGCTCGACGGCGACCTGCCGCTGTCGTGGATCGAGGCGGCACAGGACATCCGGGACCAGCTGACACACCTGGTACCCGCCGATTTCCTGCTGGTGACCCCGCACGAGGTGCTGCCGGAACTGCCGCGCTACCTGCAGGCGATCGACCGGCGCCTGCAGCGCCTGGAGCACACGCCGGACAAGGACCGCCGCCTGCGTGTGGACATTGAGCCGATGTGGGACGAGGCCAAGCGGCTGCTGGCTGCCCATCCGGAAGACCCGCGGGTGATCCGTTTCCGTTACCGGGTCGAAGAGCTGCGGGTGTCGGTGTTCGCGCAGGAGCTGGGCACCCGGGACAAGGTCTCGATCCAGCGGCTCTCGCGCGAACTCGACGAATTGCGCCGCGGCCCCGTCCCAATGAGGTAAATTCAACCGATCGAACAAGGAACACGCACCATGCACGTGATCGTGATCGGCGCCGGGGTGACCGGCACCACCACCGCCTGGTTCCTTCGTGCGGCCGGGGTGTCGGTGACCCTGCTGGACGCCGCCGACCTGCCTGCCCGCGGCGCCAGCGCGGCGAACGGTGGCATGCTGCACGCGAGCCACGCCGAGCCCTGGAACGCGCCGGGAGTCGGCTGGGACCTGCTGCGTTACATCGGCCGCGTCGACTCCCCGCTGCTGCTGCGACCACGCGCACTGCCGGGCATCATCCCCTGGGGAATCGATTTCCTGTGGAACAGCCGCCGCGAGCGCTTCGAGCACAACACCCTGGTGAACGCCCGCCTCGCCGAATACTCCCTGCGCGAACTTCGCGCCCTGCAGCAGGAACTCCAGCTCGATTTCGATTTCACCGAATCCGGCATCCTGAAGATCTTCCAGGACCGGGAAAGCCTGCGAAAGAACCGGCACGCGAGCCAGCAGATGGCCGACGTCGGCGTGCGCTTCGAGGAGTGGGACAGCGCCCGGGTCGCGGCCGAAGAACCGGCGCTGGAACCGATCGCGCATCGTCTCTGCGGCGCACTGTTCTTCCCGGACGACGCGATCGGCAACGCGGCGCGTTTCACCCGCGAGCTGGCATCCGCTGCCGAACGCGCCGGGGTGCGCTGGCTGCCGAACACCGAGGTCACCGGCTGGCGCCGTTTCCAGGGCCGTATCAACGGCGTCGAGACCTCACGCGGCCCGATCGCGGCCGACGCGGTGGTGCTCGCGAGCGGTTTCGCCGCACCGCGGCTGCTGCGCGGACTGGGCCTCCGTCTCCCGGTCGCGCCGGTGAAGGGCTACTCGCTGACGCTGGACCTGGACGACGCCTGGCGGCCGCGGCTGCCGATCATCGACGACGCGAACAAGGTGGTGCTGACGCCGCTGGGCGGCAGGCTGCGGCTGGCCGGAACCGCCGAGTTCACCGGCGCCGATCTGCGCATGAACGCCTCGCGGGCCGAGAACGTGCTCGCCCAGTGTCGGCACACGCTGCCGCGGCTGCCGGAACACGTGAACCCGGACACCATGGAGCCCTGGGCCGGGCTGCGGCCGATGAGCGCCCGCGGAACGCCGATCCTGGGTCCGACCCCGGTGCCCGGGCTGTTTCTGAACACCGGTGCGGGGCACCTCGGCTGGACCTTCGCCTGCGGCTCCGCCGGCCTGGTCCGCGACTGCGTCCTCGGGCGCGAGCCGGCGCTGCCGATCGAGCCGTTCCTGCTCTGACCCCGGAGCGGCACTCAGGAGGACCGCGCTAACCGATCAAGCCTGCGTAAACACCATCCGGATGCGGGCGCCGCCCAGGCCCGGTGCCTGTTCGATATACAGTTCCCCGCCGTGATCCCGTACCAGCGTGTCCACGATGTGCAGCCCCAGCCCCTGCCCGCCCGGCCGGGTGTCGCGGCGCGTGCCCCGTTGCAGCACCGCTGCACGGTCGGCCTCGTCGATGCCCGGCCCGTCGTCGTCCACGGTCAGCTCCAGACGCCGATCCGAACAGGTCAGGGCCACCCGCACCTGCGCGCGCGCGTGCCGGATCGCGTTGTCCAGCAGGTTGCCCAGCAACTCGAACAACGCCCCGGTTTCCATCCGAACCGTGCATTCCGGTGCGAGTGAGGTGACCAGTTCGACCCCGTGCTGGTCTGCGATCCGCCGCAACGCGGCGCTGGTCCGCTCGATCACCGGGGCCACCGCCACCGGGGCCTGGAAGGGCGACGGACCCAGCCGCTGCGCCTGGTTCAGCTCGTGCTGGATCATGCCCTGCATGCGTTCAACCTGCAGCAGCAGTTCGCGCCGCTCGGCGGCATCGCCCTCGAGCCCGAGACGCAACGCCGAGAGCGGGGTCTTCAGGCTGTGCGCCAGGTCCGCCAGCGCATTCTGCTGCCGCTCCAGCCGGTCCCGCTCAAATTCGAGCAGCGCATTGATGCTGTCGGTCAGGGTCTGGATCTCGCGCGGGTACGGGCCACCCAACCTGCGGTTCTCTCCCTGTCGCAGCGCCTCCAGGTCGGCCCGGACGCGCCGCAGTGGACGCAGGCCCCAAAGGCCGAGGGCGAGTGCCTGCCCCGCAATCAGCAGGACCGTCAGCAACCCGAGCCCGCCCCACAGCGTGCGCCGGTAGCGTTCCATCTGGGCCTGGTAGGCGTCGCGCTCCTCGAGCACCTGGAAGGTCAGCGGCACCAGCTGCTCCGGCAGTTCCCACTGCACCGTCATCCCGCGCTGGAAGAAGCCGCCGTCGCGCCAGTGCTCCAGAGGCGCGCCAAGGGCCGACGGCGAACGCCAGAGCGTCACACCGTCGGCATCGAGAATCCGTGCGTACAGCCCGCCGCCGGGGAGCGCCAGCCGCGGGTCCGGCAGGACCTCGGGCAGATGGACCTGGCGCGGACCCGAGACCTCGACGATGCCCATCAGCAGCAGCAGATGGGCGTCCAGCCGCGTAACCACTGCGTCCTCTGCGTTCTCCCGGAACGCCCGCTCGAGCAGGGTCGCGGTCAGAACGAA
>PULL01000300.1 GCA_003550945.1 Thioalkalivibrio sp.
ATGTTCAGGGTGTCGAATTCCGAGAACGGGATGCCGTAGGTCACATTCACCCCGTAGCGGTTTGACGTGAACCTCGAGATGTTCGCCTCTTCGGCGTCGATCTTCCGGTAGAAGATCGAGAAACCGCGCGTCGCGCCGTGGATGGTGTAGTGCGGGTTCAGGATGCTGAGGTTGACCAGCTGCGACACCTGGCTGGTGGATACCGCGAACGTCACCCGGTTGCCGCTGCCCATGAAGTTGTCCTGGCTCAGGCTGGCGGTCAGCAGGATGCCTTGACTCTGCGAATACCCGGCCCCGACCGAGAGCGCGCCGGAAAGGCGCTCGCGCACGGAAATCTCGAGATCGACCTGGTCCTCGGTCCCGGGCACGCGACGGGTTTCAAGGCTGACCGTTTCGACGAAAGGCAGGCGCTGCAGTCGCGTCCGCGACCGGTCGACGAGATCGCCGTTGTACCACGCGCCTTCCATCTGCCGGAGCTCGCGCCGGTACACCGTCTCCTGCGTCCGGGTATTTCCGCTGATGTTGATCCGGCGGACGTACACGCGCGGTCCCGGATCCACGAAGAAAGTCAGCGCGACTTCGCGGTTCTGTTCGTCGACCTCGGGGATGGGATTCACGTTCGCGAACGCGAAGCCCTCGACTCCTAGCCGGCGGGTGATGCGCTCCGCCGAGTCCACCACCCGGCGGCGGGAGAAAATCTCTCCCGGCTCCACCTCGACCAGTTCGCGCAGCTCCTCGGCAGACACCACGAGATCGCCCGCGAGGTCGACTTCCCCAATCCGGAACTGCTCGCCCTCGTCGATGTTGATGGTGATGTAGATGTCCCGGCGATCGGGGGTCAGCGTGACCTGGGTCGAGTCTACCTCGAAATTCAGGAAGCCCGCATCCAGGTAGCGCGAGCGCAGCCGCTCCAGATCTCCCGCCAGCTTCTCCCGGGAATAATTGTCGCGCCGGCTCAGGAACGCCCACCACCGCGGCACACCGGACTCGAACCTGCGGGTGATCTCACGATCACCGAAGGCCTCGTTGCCGACCACGTTGACTTTGCGGATCTTCGCGACCCTGCCCTCGGCGATGTCGATGTCGATATCCACGCGGTTGCGCGGCAACTCAGTGATCTCGATGTCGATCTGCACGTTGTAGCGCCCGCGCGCGAGGTACTGCTGGCGCAGCTCATTCTCGATCTGGTCGAGTATGGTCCGGTTGAACACGCGTCCGCGCTGCAGACCGACGCCCCGCAATGCCTCGGTCAGGCCCTCGGAGGGAATGTCCCGGTTGCCGCTGAAGCGGATCTCGTTGATCGCGGGCCGCTCTCGGACGATCACCACCAGCACGTTGCCCCGGCGGGCAAGCTCGACATCGGCGAAGAAACCGGTCTGGAACAGTGCCCGGATCACCTCGCCACTTCGGGCGTCATCGAAAACGTCCCCGACCTGAACCGGCAGATAGCTCAGCGTTGTGCCCGCGGTGATGCGTTCCAGACCCTCGATCTCGATGTCCTCGATCACGTAGGACTGCGCCGACAGGCCTCCGGAGAACAACAGCAGCCCGAACAGCGTCAACGCGTGCACAAGGTTTCGAATCATGTACTTCGCCAGGTCGATGGGTTTGGGCGCCCCTGCTCACCCGAACAGGCGCGCGAAGTCGTTGTAGAACGCAAGCAGCATCAAAGCGGCGATCGCCAGCAGGCCCAACTGCTGACCGATCAGCTGAGTCCGCTCCGAAACCGCGCTGCCCTTGACCCACTCGACCAGGTTGAACATCAGGTGCCCCCCGTCCAACACCGGGATCGGCAACAGGTTGATGATTCCCAGTGAGACGCTGACCAGCGCAAGGAAGCCGAGGAAGGCCGTGATGCCGATGATCGCGGTCATGCCTGCGTATTCGGCGATTGTAACCGGTCCGGCGATGTTTTTGACCGACGCCTCGCCGGTGATCATGCGCCCGAGCACGCGCAGGGTCAGCACGCTGACCTCCCAGGTCCGGGACGCGCCACTGACGAAGCCCTCGACCGGACCCAATCGAACCAGCGTGGAGATCTCCCGCAGCTGGGGCTGGTCGGTATCGACGCCTGCGCCGATGCGTCCCCGCCGCTCCCCTTCGATTTCCACCTCTGCGGGCACCACCTGGAGTTCGACCGGGCGCCCGTCACGCTCCACCCGCAGCCGCAACGGCTGCCCGGGGGCTTCCTGGATCCGCTCCACCCACGCAGCCCAGGAGTCGACCGGCTCACCGTCGACACTGAGCACCCGGTCTCCCGGCTGCAGGCCGGACTCGGCCGCCGGACTGCCGCGCTCGACACTCCCGATCAGCGGCAGCAGCGTCGGCCGATAGGGCCGGATGCCGAGCCTCTCCAGAAACTGGCCTTCGCCCAGCAGGTCGCGCCGGTTTTCCAGGGAGACCGTGCGCTCGACCTCTCTGCCGTCCCGGTCGACCACGGTGAGCACCACCTCGTCGGCCCGGACCGCGTGATCCAGCAGCCGCAGGTTGGCCTGATCCCAATCCTGAACCCGCCGGTTGCCGACCATCAGGATCTCGTCCCCGTGCTGCAGACCACCTGCGGCGGCGGCACTGGTGGGATCGACGTCACCCACCACCGGCTTCAGGCCCGGCACCCCGATCATGAACATCACCGCGTAGGCCACCAGCGCGAACAGGAAGTTGGCCACGGGCCCCGCGGCGACCACGAAGTTGCGCGCCCCGAGCCGCTTCCGGTTGAATGCCCGCGAAACCTCAGCGTCGGGCACCGGCGCCTCGCGCTCATCCAGCATCTTCACGTAGCCGCCGAGCGGGATGGCGGCGACCACGAATTCCGTACGGTCGCGACCGAAGACACGGCGATAGATTGGCCGGCCGAAGCCGACGGAAAACCGCAGCACCTTTACATCCATCAGGCGGGCGGCGAGGTAGTGGCCGTACTCGTGAATCGTCACGAGCACGCCAATGGCCACGATGAAGGCGGCCAGACTGGTCAGAATCGTCATGCGGTCATCAAGTCACGGCCCGGTGCCGTGTTCCGTTACCCAATGCCCAGCATAGTCCCGCGCCTGCGCGTCCGCCGCAAGAATCCCTTCCAGAGAATCCGCGGGTCCTGCGGCAACCGCGTCGAGCGTCGCCGCAATCAGGTCCGCGATCGCGGGAAAACGGATCCGTCGGTCCAGAAACGACTGCACCGCCACCTCGTTCGCTGCGTTCAGCACCGTGGTGGCGGTACCGCCAGTTTTCAGGGCTCGATAGGCCAGATCCAGGCAGGGAAAGCGCTCGGATGACGGTGGCGCGAAATCCAGACGCCCGACCGCAAACAGGTCCAGTGGACTCACCCCCGAGCCCATGCGCCGCGGCCAGGCCAGCGCGTGGGCGATCGGCGTGCGCATGTCCGGGTTCCCCAATTGCGCCAGCACCGAACCGTCGGCATAGGCGACCATCGAGTGCACGATGCTCTGCGGATGCAGCACGACCTGGATCGCCTCCGGCTCCAGTGCAAACAGCCACCGAGCCTCGATCACCTCCAGCCCCTTGTTCATCATCGTCGCCGAGTCCACCGAGATCTTCCGACCCATGTCCCAGTTGGGATGGGCGCAGGCCTCCTCGGGGGTGATCTCGTGGAACCGGTCCAGCGGGCGATCCCGGAACGGCCCGCCCGACGCGGTCAGCCAGATCCGCTCGGCGCCGCTGGGCCGAACGGGCTCGCCGCAGGTATAGCCTTCCGGCAGGCATTGGAAGATCGCGTTGTGCTCGCTGTCCACCGGTAGCAGCTTCGCCCCACTGCGGGCCACCGCGTCGATCAGCAGCGCCCCCGACATCACCAGCGATTCCTTGTTCGCCAGCAACAGGCGCTTCCCGGCCTCGGCCGCCGCCAGGGTCGGCAGCAGCCCTGCGGCGCCGACAATCGCCGCCATCACCACGTCGACCTCGGGCGCGGACGCGACCTCGGCCAGCGCGTCCGCGCCAACCCGGACTTCGGTCGCAACCCCGGCGCGCTGCAGCAGGTCGCGCAGTGCAGCGCCGGCCTCCGGCTCCATCATCACCGCAACGGCCGGCCGACAGGCGAGACATTGCTCCGCGAGTTTTTCCACGCTGGCGCTGGCAGTCAGCGCGTACACCTCGAAGCGCTCGGGGTCGCGGGCCAGTACGTCCAGCGTGCTGACGCCGATGCTGCCGGTGGAACCCAGAATCGTGACGCGTTCCGCAGCCATCTCAGAACGTTCCCGGTGCCAGCAGCGCAGTCCAGAGCAGGCCAAACAGGAACACCGGCGCCGCGGCCGTCAGGCTGTCCACACGGTCCAGAATGCCACCGTGTCCCGGCAACAGCGCGCCACTGTCCTTCGCGCCGGCCTCGCGCTTCAACACGCTTTCCTGCAGATCGCCAGCCACGGAGACCAGCGCCACCACCACTCCGAGCAGCCCGAACACCAGCGCGTCCATCGGGGCCAGCCCGAACAGCCAGGCAGCCACCAGCGCGATCACGATCGCGCCGAACAGTGCGCCGAACAGCCCCTCGCGCGTCTTGCCAGGGCTGATGTCCGGGGCCAGCTTGCTGCGGCCGAACTGGCGCCCGACGAAATAGGCACCGGTGTCGGCGGCCGCGACCAGCGCGATCAGGTAGAGCACCAGCAGCGGGGCCTGGTCGTGCAGCCACAGCAGCGCCATCCCCGCCGGGATGAGCGTCAACAGGCCACCCGCACGCAGCAGGAACCGCCCCGCAGGACGGTTCAGCAGCCCAGGGCGGTACCAGGCCAGCCCGGCAAACACGAACAGCCACCAGATCAGTGCGACAGAGAGAACGGAGAGGTGCCAGACGGACCAGCCGTCGACCCACCACAGCAGCATCAGCAGTCCCAGCAGCGCCGGGATCGCGGCGGCAAAAAGGCCACGCGCGCCCGCAGAGACGAATCCGGCCAACTGGGCCCACTCCCAGGCTCCGACAGCCACGACCAGCAGCACGAACAGCCCGAACAACCAGGACGGCGCCAGCAGGACCAGCAGCAGCACCGGAATCACGATCACCAGCGCAGTCAGCACCCGCTGCCTAAGCATGGACAGCCTCGCTGGTTTCACCGGTGCGGCCGAAGCGGCGCTGGCGCCGGGAATACGCTTCCAACGCCTCCAGAAGATCCGGTTCGGCGACATCCGGCCATAGAGCATCGAGGAAACAGAGTTCCGCGTAGGCCGCCTGCCAGAGCAGGAAGTTGCTGATGCGCTGCTCGCCCCCGGTTCGGATCAGCAGATCCAGTTCCGGGAGCCCCGCCGTGCTGAGCAAGTCTTCGAACCTGGCCGGGTCCGGCTCGGCATCGCCACCTTCGCGAACCCAGCGCAGCGCCGCCTGCAGGATGTCCCAACGACCGCCGTAGCCCAGAGCGACCACCAGCGTCATCGTGTCGTTGACCGCGGTCTGAGCCTCGGCCTCCGCCATGCGGATCTGAAGATCCTG
>PULL01000225.1 GCA_003550945.1 Thioalkalivibrio sp.
CATCGATGTCACGCAGCACGCCACCGTCACCCCGGCAACCCTCGGTGGTCAGAATGCCCGCGGTAATGATCGCGGTCGGATGAAACTGCACGGCCTCCATGTTGCCCAGCGTTGCGACCCCGGTTTCCAGCGCGAGCGCGATCCCGGTCCCCTCGCAGATGATCGCGTTGGTCGAGACTTGGTAAATCCGGCCGTAGCCGCCGGTCGCGATGGTCGTGGCCTTCGCGAGATAGGCGGTGAGTTCACCGGTGATCAGATCCCGCACCACCGCACCGTGACAGCGTTCGCCATCGTGGATCAGCGCCAGCGCCTCCTGCCGCTCCAGCACCGGAATCCCGTGGGCGATGGTCTGGTCACCCAACGCGTAGAGCATCGTGTGGCCGGTGCCGTCCGAGGTGTAGCAGGTGCGCCATTTCTTGGTGCCGCCGAAGTCGCGCGCGGTAATGAGCCCATGCGCGTCCTCGGTCTCCGTGATGGTGATCTTCTGCGCGTTCACCACCGATGCGCGGTCGCCGCGCGACACCCGGCTCCAGGGCACGCCCCAGGCCGCCAGTTCCCGTACGGCCTTGGGCGCGGTATTCACGAACATGCGCACCACCTTCTGGTCGGCGCCCCAGTCGCTGCCGCGCACCGTGTCCTCGAAGTGGACGTCCTCGTTGTCACCCGCCCCCATCGCGCTGTTGCCGAGGCTGGCCTGCATGCCGCCCTGCGCCGCGACCGAGTGCGAGCGCTTCGCGGGAACAAGGCTCAGAATCAGCACGTCGAGTCCGCGCCGCTTCACCCCCACCGCGGTGCGCAGCCCGGCGAGCCCGCCACCGATCACCAGCACGTCCGTGTAAACGACCTTCATGGCATCGCCTCCGTCGGTCCAGCCTGGGGAGGAGACTCCTGCAGCCAGGTCGGCACGTAACGCTCACCGACCTGGTCACGGTGTTCGATCCCGATTTTGATGTATGCCCCCAGCGAGGTGAATCCGAGCAGCAGGAAGAACACGATGAACCCCCGCATCATCCACTTCAGCCGGCGCCGCCCAACCACCGGGTCACGTGCCGGCAACCAGCCCCACTTGACCCCGACGCGATAGGAACCGACCGCCGCGTGGACCACAGCGGTCAGCAGCAACAGCACGTACAACGGCCACATCCACTCGCTGACCACGCGATCCGCGGAGGCATACGGCCCGATGTTGCCGGGCTGGGAGATCATCGTGTACAGGTGCACCGAAACGAGGAAAAACAACGCGAACCCCGTGTAAACCTGGATCCACCAGAGGCTGGTGTCCTCGTGGCGCATCAGTTTCTGGTGGTCACGGTACACGCGGTACTGGCGGTAGCTGACCGGGATCTTGCGCACCGCGAGCACCGCGTGCACCACGACGATACTCAGGATAAACAGGGAGAACAGCGTGATGATGATCGGATACGGGGTCCCGAAGAAATAGTAGCCCTCGAAGAACATCGTCACCCGGTACATCGCGTCCTTGCCGAGCAGGATCGAGGCCTCGGCGAACAGGTGTACCCAGAGAAAAAGGGCCAGAAACAGCCCCGAAGCGCTTTGCAGGAAGTCCAGCCGTGCCGGCCAGAGTCTGCCGTCCCGGCGCTTCGTCAACGCCGCGCCAACCGCGAGATCATTGGGAGTGCCCATCAACCCACCTGTCGTTTGGGGAAACAGTCAAAGGCGACGGGCCGGCAACAGACAACCCGACCGGTCCATACTATGAACGGACCGCGCGGGCGGGTATTGATCCATGTCACGAGGGGTGGACCGGCCGCCTGTCGCGGCGGCCGGGACAGGCCGAAAGGCGCCAAACCGGCCGCCTTCCGGCGTGGAAGCTCACACGGTGAACCGACCCTCGCGGAGCATCTGGGCGTTCATGATCTCGAGCTCGTGGGCACCCGAGACGACGACGTCGAGATCGGGCACGAAATCGAGATTGGGGTCCAGGCGCTGGTAGGGGACCGAATTCAGGATCACCTTGATCGCGTTCAGTCGCGCCTTCGCCTTGTCGTTGGACCGGATGATAGTCCACGGCGCCCAGGAGGTGTGCGTCCGGCGCAGCATCTCGTATTTCTGATGCGTGAAGTCGTCCCACCGGTCCTGTGCCTGCACGTCGATCTCCGACAGCTTCCACTGCCGCAGCGGGTCGGTCTTGCGGCGCTCGAACCGCCGGGCCTGCTCGTCCTTGGTCACGCTGAAATACAGCTTGATCAGGATCGTGCCCTGCCGGACGAGGTCCTTCTCGAAACCGACCACGCCATGCATGAAGTTTTCGTATTCCTCGGCGGTGCAGAACCCGAACACCGGCTCGACCATCGCGCGGTTGTACCAGCTGCGGTCGAACAGCACCTGCTCGCCGCCGTACGGGAACTGCTCCACGTAGCGCTGAAAGAACCACTGCGACCGCTGGTGCTCGGTCGGCTTGCCCAAGGCCACCAGCCGGTAGTGCTTCTCGTTCATGTACCGCGTAACCCGCCGGATCGTGCCCCCCTTACCCGCCGCGTCCCGGCCCTCGAAGAGAATGATCATCCGCTGTTGGGTCTCTTCCAGGTGCTTCTGCATCCGGATGAGCTCCGCCTGATACGGCTTGAGACTTTGCTCCTCCCGACGGCGCACGACGGCGCTGCGCGTCGTGCGTTTCAGGTCCGCGAGCGATTTGCGTAACTCCGCACGCTCTTTCAGCAGATCATCGACCGATACGGATGGTGCATCCTGCTCAGCGGTAAGGCGCCGGCCTGGCTTCTCCGTCATTTCTTCTACCCCCTGCGGATTGTCGTTGTCTACGCAGTATACCCTTCACAAACGCCGCTGTTCCCGGCGCAGCAGGTGGCCCGCGCGTCAGGCTGCACGCACGAACCAAGACGATGACAGGGAAATACCGCGGTACGCGCGCAGGCCGGCCCTTCAATCGAAGCGCGCCCTTGAAAGCACCGGACGCCCCCCGTCAATCCCTCAACCGAACGCCTTCAGCGAAGATATTTGTAACGCCGCGCATGCAGCGCACCGGCGACGCTCAGCGCGCGGGGACCGGGCCTCAGCTCACCCACCTCTCCGGCCTGCAAATGGCCTTCCCGCGCAACGGCGAGGTAGAAACCGCTGCGCGCCGACAGCACCATGTCGCGGGAGGCCTGGCGGTAACCCATCACGGCATTGAACTTGAAGCAAGGCGTGCGGGGCTCGGTCACCCGCAGCACCGCATTGGCAAAATGCAGCTCGTCCCCCACAAAGACGCTGGCCTCTTCCAGGGGCCCATCCATCCCACGAATCCCGATGTTTTCGCCGACGAACCCCTCGGGCAGCGCCGAATCCTGCGAATCGATACCGTGCTTGGCACGGCGTTCGTGCCACCAGACCCGGTGCTGCACCGGCAGGGCATAAACCGCCTTGTTCAGACCGCCGTGAGCGCTTGGGTCGGCCTGCTCATCGCCCTCCAGTCCAAGCTTGCCCAGCCGCACTTCCCCGGATCGCGCGTCCTTGCGGATCGCGCTCGAAAAACGACGGTCGCCGACAAGCAGACCCTCGACTGCTCCCGTGCAAAGGTAGTCCAGCGAAACCCGTACAGGTGCCATCTGCGTCTCAACCCCAACCGTGAGGGCCGTCCGGTTACGGAGGCAGAGGATGGAACAGCACTCCCCGTCGTTGCAAACCCGGCTGCGTACGATCGTGGCAGCATCGAGCTGATTGCCCTAGTGGGCCCAGGATCGGTCGGGCACCCCCCGCGGGTAGTCACACCCAGCGTGGTTTTGCGGCGGGAAAAGGGGCGATGTCGCGAGTCCCGGCCAGGTGGTCTCCCCACCCGCCAGGCGTCAGGTCGCCCGGCGGGCAGCGACGAACGACCGCACCATCAGCGCGAGCAGCACGCCGCAGAGCACAAGCATGCCGATGTTCACCGTGAGCGCGAGCGGGCTCATCTGCGCCGCCCGGATTCCAAGCGTCACAGCCGGGGCCAGCGTGCCGAGCAGCGCGACGACGGCAGCGGCATGCATCAGGTGCCGCCGCCCACTCTCAAAGGCGAGCGCAAGGCCCCCGAGGATCGCCAGCACGAGTCCGGGGTAGGCCGGCAGCAGTGCGGTCCGGCTGCCGGACCAGAGGAATGCGCCAACGCCGAGTATGATCAGCAGTGCGGCGAATACGAGCGTCCATTTCGGCATCGGCGAAAATCCTCGGGATGGCTCGCCGCGGCAGGGGCCACAGCGAATTGAGTCAATACGACGAATGGGAACACGCCGATCGGCCGAAGTTCCTGGGGCGCTCGGCGGCAGATCCGGCAAGACCGCATCACGGTCCAAAAACCGGATCCGAACGTCAAGTTTGCGTCCGACTCCTGCCAATCCCCCATTTCGGCTGACTGACCCGGAACGAGGCCGATGAATTGCCAACAGGCTCCTGGCCTGTGGAGTATGCTGATGAAGCTGCAATGATTTTGAAATCCGGGCAAGAAGCGAGTTGCGATCATGCGTAAACGAATCATCCCAAAGCGTTCCGAAGCACAAGCGCCATCTGAAGGCGATTGGTTGGATCTGGAACAGGTTGCCGAAGCGGAAGTCACTTCCGAGGACCCCTCGTATCCGATCGAAGACGCGCTGGTGGGGTCAGGCTCCTCCGGATGGCGGGCCGCCGATGCTGGCGAGCAGGCCATCCGACTGGTGTTCCCGAATCCCCAGCGGATCGAGAAGGTCTGGCTGCATTTCGTGGAGCCCGACCGGGAGCGTACCCAGCAGTTCGTGCTGCGCTGGTCACCGGATGATGGGAAAACCATGAATGAGGTCGTGCGCCAGCAATGGAATTTTCATCCGCAGGGAGCCCGCGAGGAAACAGAAAACATTCATCTGGGCGTTCCGGGCGTGACTCTGCTGGAACTGCTGATCATCCCCGATATCAGTGGGGGGGACGCGCGGGCATCCTTGGCCAAATTGCGAGTGCAATGAGAATCGCTATCGAGTCACCCACCGAAACGCTGCCACAGCCGGAGTGCCTGAGCGCCTAGGCCGCTGTAGATTTTCGACAGCGAGCCCGCGGCGAACCGGACCGGTTGTAACGATCCGGATGTTCAAACGAAGCGGCGCAGCACGGCGATGTGCGCCGCGTCCGCGCTTTCGGGCTTCGAACACTCGCGCGGCTACATGCACGGGGGTGGCCGGCCCGCCGCCCCTGGTCGCTGGGAGAGCCTGGACCACTGCTGGCGCCCGCGCTGCCCCCGATGAACGCCGGGGCCGGCACCGGAGCCGCGATTCGCGCGCAGAACAAGCCAGTTAATCTCGTTTATTAGATCATGCGGGCAAGTCATAGATCCTGCCTATTTTATTCAAAACCGGCCGCCTGCCCACGCAACCCAGTTTCGATTTTTTCGAAATCTCGCTTGCATTCGGCCGCCGGGTGCCGTAGTCTGCACACATATTAGAGATTTCTAATGGATTGATCGGGAA
>PULL01000292.1 GCA_003550945.1 Thioalkalivibrio sp.
AGCAGGCCGTACGCGACGACCGGCTGCGGCTGCTTTACCAGCCTATCGTGAATCTTCATGGCGAGGACATGCCCCGCTACAACGTCTTCCTGCGTCTGGTCGGGGAAGACGGCGAGGTCCACGAGCCGGAAGAGTTCCTGCCCGCTGCGGAACGCACCGGCGCAGCCGCCCCCCTGGACCGCTGGGTGGTTCAGCAAGCGACGAGCGTGCTGGCCGAGCAGCTCAAACGGGACGACCGCACCACTTTCTTCCTGAAGCTAGGCTTGGGCTCGCTGGATGGCAAGCCCGTGTTGGACTGGATGCGCGACTCGCTGGACCGGCACCAGGTGCCGGCGCAGAACGTGGTCGTCGAATTCAGGGAGGCGACCCTGCTGACCCAGCCGGACAACGCCGCGTCGGTGGCGAAGGACCTGCGGGAGTTGGGCGCAGGACTCTGCATCGGGGACTTCGGGAACGGGCTGGATCCCTTCCAGATCCTGAAACAGGTCGATGCGGCCTACATCCGGCTCGACGGCGCCTTCGTGAGCCGTCTGGCGCACGACCCGGACACACAGCAGACGGTGCGGGAACTGACGCAGAGGGCACGGGAGATGGACCGGCAGGTGATCATGCCAATGGTCGAGGATGCCGATACCCTGACGGCGTTGTTCAGCATGGACGTTAGCCTTGTTCAGGGCTACTTCGTGCAACCGCCCGGCGAACAGCTGGACTTCGATTTCGCGAGCGGACTGTAGCCAACTCCGGTGAGCGCCATCCCTAGCACGAATCCATCGCAGCGACCGAACCCCGTATGACGATTGTCGATCCTGTTCTCGCGCAACTGCTCAGGCTGATCCCGCACCACGCGGTCTCCCGGCTGATCCACCGCCTCGCGCGTTGGGAGTCCCCCCGTATCCAGCCGCTGCTGCGGTGGTTCATCCGGCACTATCGGTTGGACATGAGCGAAGCGGTGGAGCCGGATCCTGCCCGCTACCCCAGTTTCAACGCCCTGTTCACGCGCGCGCTGCGGGACGATTGTCGGCCGCTGGAAGGTGACGCACGCAGTATCCTCAGCCCTGCGGACTCGCGCGTAAGCGCGTTTGGCGCGATCGAACGCGGACACATCTTCCAGGCGAAGGGACACGACTACACCGTGACCGAACTCCTTGGGGGCTTCGCCGACCTCGCGCAACCATTCGCCCGAGGCTGGTTCCTGACCGTTTACCTTGCACCCCGCGACTACCACCGCCTACACATGCCCGTGTCCGGGCAATTGACGACCATGCTGCACGTTCCCGGGCGGCTCTTCTCGGTCGCGCCCCGGATCGTCGCCCATACACCGCGCCTGTACGCGCGCAACGAACGCGTGGTCGCCTTCTTCGACACCGCGATCGGACCGGTTGCGATGGCCCTGATCGGCGCGATCAACGTGGGTTCGATCGAGACGGTCTGGGCCGGGGAAGTGACTCCGCCGTCCGGGCGGGTGATCAGCCGCACGGATTACCACGGGCGAAACATCAATCTCGAACGTGGCGCGGAAATGGGGCGGTTTAACCTCGGGTCTTCCGTGGTGCTGCTGCTTCCGGATCACCCGCTTCACTTCAGCCCCGAACTGGGGCCGGAAAGCTTCGTTCGGATCCGGCAGGAAGTGGCCAGGATCACGCAGGCCTGAGGCCCGGAAGACTCACGCCCGCCCCCAGGGAAAATCGATCACCTCGTCGATCCGAGCCGCGCCCAGCAGGCGCATCAACAGGCGGTCCACGCCCAAAGCCACTCCCGCGCAGTCGGGCAACCCGGCGTGCATCGCCAGGGCAAAAAAACGGTCCGCCTCGGGGATGGCCTGGCCGTTTCGGCGTCGGCGCTCGATGTCCTGCTCGCGCCGGGACACGAACACACCGGGGTCGGTGAGCTCGTGAAATCCGTTCGCGAGTTCCATGTCTCCCCAGTAGAGCTCGAACCGAAGCGCATACCCGGGGTGTTCGACACTGGGACGGGCCAGTACCGCCTGACTCTCCGGATAGTCGTGGACCAGAGTCAAGCGATCCGGCTCGAATCCGGGCGCGAGGACCAGGGACACCAAGGCATCCAGCCAGCCATCACGATCGAGATTTCCGGCCACGGACAGCCCGACCTGCGCCGCGACATCCGCACAATCCTGCTCGGAACAGGTCAGCGGGTTCAGCCCGAACGCGTCGCCGAACAGATCGGCGAAGCGGACGCGGCGCACCTCGGGCTGCGGACGCAGCCAGCGGGGGTGGGCGGCGGCGACCGTCTGCACCAGCTCCACCAGTTCATCCGCCAGACGCCTGTCGTCGAAACCGACCCGGTACCATTCGAGCAGGCTGAACTCGGGATTGTGGCGCCCGCCCTGTTCCTCCCCCCGAAACACGCGCGCCAGCTGGTAGATATCGCCCTCCCCCGAAGCCAGCAGCCGCTTCATCGGGTATTCGGGAGACGTCTGCAGGTAGCCAGCCGCCCCGCCCGGCGCCAGGGCCCGCCAGCTCTCGACGCCCGGATCCAGTGGCGCTCCGCGCGCCAGTACCGGAGTCTCGACTTCGAGCACGCCGCGCTCGGCCATGAACGCGCGCAGCAGGGCGTTCAAGCGGGCGCGGTGCGCGCGCGCGGACGTGGCCGACGGGCGCCAGTCCGCCACGGCAGGTCCGTTCAGACCCGGGACACGTATTCGCCGGAGCGGGTGTCGACCTTGACCGTTTCACCCTCCTCCACGAACAGCGGGACCTTCACCACCGCGCCCGTCTCCAGCGTGGCCGGCTTCGTCCCACCCTGCGCGGTGTCCCCCCGGACACCGGGGTCGCACTGCACGATCTTCAGCTCAACGAAATTCGGCGGCGTGACGGTCAGGGGTTCGCCGTTCCAGAGGGTGACTGTGCAGATATCCTGTTCCTTCAGCCACTGCGCGGAGTCGCCCAGCGCGGTTTGCCCGACCGCGTACTGCTCGAAGGTGTCGGGAAGCATGAAGTGCCAGAATTCGCCGTCCGTGTAGAGATACTGCATGTCCGTATCCATCACGTCGGCCGCCTCGACCGACTCGCCCGACTTGAAGGTCTTTTCGAGGACTCGGCCGGTACGCAGGTTGCGCACGCGCACCCGGTTGAAGGCCTGCCCCTTGCCGGGCTTGACGAACTCGTTCTCGACGATCGTCTGCGGGTCTCCGTCCAGTAGAATCTTCAACCCGCTCCTGAATTCGTTGGTACTGTAAGTTGCCATGTCGTGTCGTCCTCGCGGCGCCGAAGCCGCCTGCACGGATTGGAGAGGCCGGCCATCGAGGTAACCATGCCCACAAATCCCATCATGATACCCCGAGCATCGGCACAGGCACAGACTCCCGAATGGCAGAGGGCCTGGGCCCGCGCCATCCGGGATCCCCAGGAGTTGCTGCTCCGGCTGCAACTGGACCCGGCGCTTGCTCCGGGCATCGCCAGCGGCCACGCGCTGTTCCGCATCCGTGTGCCGCAAAGCTACCTGAGGCGGATCCGGCCCGGCGACCCGCGCGATCCGCTGCTGCTGCAGGTGTTGCCACAGGCTGCCGAAACACTGGAGCAGCCAGGGTTTGTTCCTGACCCGGTGAGCGACGCCGCGGCGATGGCGGCACCAGGCCTGCTGCACAAGTACGATGGCCGTGTGCTGCTGGTCACCACCGGAGCCTGCGCGATCCATTGCCGTTACTGCTTCCGGCGTGAATTCCCCTACGGGACGTTCAGCGGGAAACGCGACTGGCAGCCGGCGCTGGACTATATCCGAAGCGACAGCAACATCTCCGAGGTGATACTGAGCGGAGGAGACCCTCTCGCTTTGCCCGACGCCGCGTTGTCGGAACTGCGATCCCTTCTCGAAGAAATTCCGCACCTGCGGCGACTGCGTATCCATACCCGATTGCCGATCGTGCTTCCTGAGCGGGTGGACGACGGGCTGCTGTCCTGGCTGGGCAAGGGCCGTCTGCAACAGGTGCTGGTCCTGCACGCCAACCATCCCCGGGAGTTCGATGCACCGGCGCAGGCCGCGCTGGAACAACTGCGTGAGAGCGGTATCGCGCTGCTGAACCAGTCGGTGCTGCTGGCCGGCGTGAATGACGACCTCGACACCCTGTGTGAATTGCAGGAGAGGGGCTTCGCCGTCGCGGGCATTCTGCCCTATTATCTACATCTGTTGGACCGGGTGCGGGGGGCCGCCCATTTCGATGTGGACGAATTCAGGGCACGGCAGCTGCACACCGGAATGCGCTCGCGGCTGCCTGGTTATCTGGTGCCCCGGCTGGTCCGGGAGATCCCCGGCGCGCGCGGCAAAGTACCGGTCCCGGCGTGACATGATGGAGCGCGTCCGGAGAGCCTGAACTGCGCAGTGGCCAGCACGGGCCCGGGGCCCTCATGGCCCTGATGACGGTGAGTGTATTGATCGATTAAAGTGACGCCTTAAGCGCGGGAGCCCAAGGGAGCAAAATGACCCAGCCATACCCCAGAGCGGAACTGTCCCCACCGACACGCGCGCAGCCGCCGGCCGGCACCCTTGGCCGCGGGTCCCCCCAGGAACTCGAGGCCTGGCTCGACGAACGACCGGCGCGGGATCCCGCTCAGGCCGCCGCAGTGCTCACCGAGGCCCTGCGCGCGATCAACGGTGCCGTCCTCGGGTACCGCGAACTCAAGGGACTGACGGAGGTTCTGCTCGCAAGAGTGCCTCCGTTGCTCGGCAAAATCGAACTGCAATTGCGACAGCTCCCGATCCCGCTGGGTCACAAGACCCAGGTCGTCGCAAACGCGTACGCCGAATTGTCTCAGGAACTGGAAAGCGCCTGCCTGCGACTGGTGGACGAGGGACTCATGCAGCAGCGGATCAGCGCGCAAGAGGCCGGAGCGCAGCTGCGGCGGGCGCTACTATTGCTCGCGTGCCGGTTTCTGCATTTCTGGCGTCTCTACCAGCCACTGCCTCAGAACACCTGGCTCCAGCTGTACCGCATACTGGATCTGGCCGAACGCCTCGGCGTCGCGAGTGACCCGGCCGGGAACACGGAGCGACTGAGCGGGCAGAACCTGTCGCCGGACAGCGTGGAGCACCTGGTCGGGCGTATCGCTGTACTCGCGTCTGCCGGCGTCTACTCCCTGCATCATGGTGAAGTCGGCGTGCTCGCCCGCTGGCTGGAATCGGTACCTGTGAAGTGCATGCCCGACATTCCCGCAGGCAGCGATGAATCCAGCCCAATGCTGCTCCTGCTGATGCACGAAGACCGCTCCCCGTCCCTGGTGACGGGGCTACCCGCTGCGGGGGACAACCGCCGTCTGATCGACCTGCGCCCTGTAGTCGAGGCGATCCGGTCCGGTTCTGCGACGCAAGGACGCCCGGGCACCTGGCACCCGGCCACGGGTGGCCTGGACCGTCGACTGCTGAACCTCTGGGTGATACCCC
>PULL01000260.1 GCA_003550945.1 Thioalkalivibrio sp.
CCATCGAGTTCGAGGCCGGGACCGACATGACGCTCGCGCTGGAGCAGGTCAAGGACCGGGTGGACCAGCAACGCAACCTCCCGGAGGCCGCCGAAACGCCGGTGGTGACCCGCATCGTGCGCTACGAGCCCGTGGCGCGCCTGCTGGTGAGCGGACTGGACGACATCTACGAGCTGCGCACGCTGGGCCGCCAGTTCGAGCGCGAACTGCTCAACCGCGGCATCGCCCGCGTCGAGTTCACCGGGCTCCCCGAGGACGAGATGGCCATTCAGGTGCCGGCCATCCAGCTCTACGACACGGAACTGACGCTCGGCGACATCGCGCAGCGGATCGAAGGGCTCAGCCGTGACATCCCGGCCGGCAGCGCGGGCCGTGCCGACACCGCCAGGCAACTGCGCAGCCTTGATCAGCGCCGCGACGTGATCGCATTCGAGAACCTCCCGCTGCGCTCCGATCCGGAGCTCGGGCTGCTGCGCCTGGGTCAGATTGCGGAAGTCGAGCGGCGACCTCGGGACGGACAGGTCAGCGTCAGCGTCGACGGACGGCCGGCGATCGAGATGCAGCTGATGCGCACCGAGACCGGCGACTCGCTGCAGTCTGCACGCATCCTCGAAGACTGGCTGCAGGAAATCCGGCCCACCCTGCCCCCGGGCGTGCAGATTGAAGTCATCGACGCCTTCTGGGAGTTGCTGCTGGAACGCATTCTGCTGCTGCTGAAAAACGGCGCCGGCGGCCTGATGCTGGTGCTGGGCATCCTGTTCCTGTTCCTCAACCGACACGTTGCGCTTCGGGTCGCGCTCGGCATCCCGATCGCGTTCACCGCCGCACTGATCGTGCTCTGGATCGTTGGCGGCTCGATCAACATGATCTCGCTGTTCGGCTTCATCATGTCGCTCGGGATCATCGTCGACAACGCGATCGTCGTATCGGAACACGCGTATACATTGCACCAGAAGGGGCAGGATGCGACCGAGGCGGCCGGCAACGGCGCCCGGCGGATGCTGGCTCCGGTGATCTCGGCGTCTCTGACCACGGTCGCTGCGTTTCTGCCGCTGATGCTGATCGGCGGCATCATCGGCAACATCCTCTTTGATATCCCACTGGTGGTGATCTGCGTGATCATCGCCACCCTGGTGATCGCTTTCCTGATCCTGCCCGCCCATCTCCAGCGGGTGCTCTCCCGGCTCGAACCGCCGCGTGCGGGCAGCCTTCGGGCGCGGTTCGACAACGGCTTCGAGCGCTTCCGCAACGGCAGCTTCCGCCGCATCGTTTCGCGGGCGGTGGACAATGCCGGCATCACGCTCGCGCTGGCCGTTGGCGCAGTGATTCTCGCGATCGGCCTTGCAGCCAGCGGGCGCATCGGCTTCACCTTCTTCCCCGCGCCCGAGGGCACGGTACTGAATGCCGGGGTGAATTTCGTCGCCGGCACGCCGCCGGAGCGCGTGTCCGCGTTTCTCGACGCCACCGAGCGCGCGCTGTACGAGGCCGAGGCCGCGCTCGGCGGCGGACTGGTGAAAGCCGCCGTGGTCCGCCGCGGCCTGGGCATCGACCCCGGAGACGGCAATGCCCCGCGCGGTGAGCAGTTCGGCAACATCCAGGTCGAGCTGGTGTCTCCCGAAGCGCGCACGGTGCGCAACCGCGAGATCATCCGCGAGTGGGAAGAGCGCGTCCGGCTCACCCCCGGGGTGGAAAATTTCAACCTCAGCGAACGCGCCGGGGGGCCACCCGGACGCGACCTCGATATCCGCCTGACGGGCGACGACCCCGACCAGCTGAAGGCCGCGGCGCTGGACCTCGCCGAGCTGTTTGCCGATTTCGCCGGGCTGTACGCGATCAACGACGACACGCCGTTCGGCCGCGAGCAGCTGATCTACTCGCTGCGCCCCGAAGGTCTCGCACTCGGCCTGACCACCGAGAGTATCGGCGCACAGCTGCGCGATGCCTTCGACGGCCGTCTCGCGCAGATCTTCCAGGACGGTCTCGAAGAGGTCGAGGTACGGGTGCGGCTTCCGGACCACGAACGCCACCACACCGAGACGCTGGAGCGTCTGCTGATCCGTCTGCCTTCCGGGGCCTTCGCGCCGCTGGACAGCGTCGTCGATATCGAGTCCCGGCAGGGCTTCGAGACGCTGCGCCACGCCGACACCCGGCTTGCGATCCACGTCTCCGCCGAAGTCGACCGCGCGGTGAACAACGCGGCCCGCGTGCGTGCGGCGCTGGAGGACGGGCCACTCGACGAACTGGCCCAGCGCCACGGCGTGAACTACTCGTTCGAAGGGCGCGCGGCCGACCAGGCGGAAACCTTCGCCGACATGCGCATGGGACTGGTCCTCGCCCTCGGCCTGATGTACCTGACGCTGGCCTGGGTGTTCGCGTCCTGGGGCTGGCCGCTGATCGTGATGGCCATCATTCCCTTCGGCATCCTCGGCGCGTTCCTCGGGCACTGGCTGCTGGGGGTGGAGCTCACGATCCTATCCATGTTCGGCCTGTTCGGACTGACCGGCATCGTTGTGAACAACTCGATCATCCTGGTCAGCTTCTACCAGGGCCTGCGCGACGAGGGGCTGGCGCTGCGCGAGGCGATCATCGAAGCCTCCTGCCAGCGTCTGCGCGCGGTGATCCTGACTTCCGCAACCACGATCGCCGGTCTGACGCCGCTGCTGTTCGAGCGCTCGCTGCAGGCCCAGTTCCTGGTGCCGATGGCGATCTCGATCGTCTTCGGCCTTGGGGTGGCGACCCTGCTGGTGCTGCTGGTGATTCCGGCGCTGCTCCGCCTCTACGAAAACCGCTACGACCGCGGCGCGATTGCCGGGGCAACCGGGCGCTGAGGCAAGACGCCGTTCTGCAGGCGCGGGGATCGTTTGCTAGACTGGTGTTGCAATGCACCACACGCGGCGCATTCGTAATCCGCTGCAGCAACGGCCCCCGGGCCGCGGAGCGTTCCGATGACCGAGCCACTCTCGCTTGCAGGCAGGACCGGCATCGTCACCGGTCTGGCGAACGAAGACAGCATCGCATTCGGCTGCGCGCGTGCGCTGCATGACGCCGGTGCCGACCTGATCCTGAGTTACGGACACCCGAAGGGCGAACCCCATGTACGGCCGCTGGCCGAACAGCTGGGCGACCCGCCGCTGATCCTCTGCGACGTCCGCGAACAGGACCAGTTCGAAGCCTTGTTCGGCGCCGCCGAACAGCGCTGGGGACGCCTCGACTTCGTGATTCACTCGATGGCCTTCGCGCCGCGCGACGATCTGCACGGGCGGGTGGTTGACTCGAGCCGCGACGGTTTCCTGCTCGCGATGGACATCTCCTGCCACTCCTTCATGCGCATGGCCCGTCTCGCTGAGCCGCTGATGAAGGAAGGCGGTTGTCTGATCACGATGAGTTACTACGGCGCCGAGAAGGTTGTGGACAACTACGGCATCATGGGGCCGGTGAAGGCGGCGCTGGAGGCCTCGGTGCGCTACATGGCCGAGGAACTCGGACCCGCCGGCATCCGGGTGCACGCGATCTCGCCCGGGCCCATCGCCACACGGGCCGCCTCGGGCATCCAGGACTTCGACCAGCTGCTCCATCAAGCGGAGGAACGCGCCCCGACCCGGAGGCTGGTGACCATCGACGAGGTCGGCACAACCGCCCGCTTCCTGATCAGCGATGCCGCCCGCTCGATCACCGGCGTCACCACCTACGTGGATGGCGGCCTGCACGTGAGGGCCTGAATCATGTCTCCCTCCGACACCCACATCGAGAACCGCACCTACGACGAAATCGAGGTCGGCGACACGGCCACGCTGGAACGCCGCCTGACCATGGACGACATCAAGCTGTTCGCGGTGATGTCGGGAGACGTGAACCCCGCCCACGTCGACGAGGATTTCGCGAAAAGCAGCCGCTTCCAGGAGATCATCGCCCACGGCATGTGGGGCGGCGCGCTGATCTCCACGCTGCTCGGGACGGAGTTGCCGGGCCCCGGCACGATCTATCTCGGACAGACGTTGCGGTTCAAGGCACCCGTGACGCTCGGCGACGTGCTCACGGTAACCGTCGAGGCCACCGAGAAGAACGACGAGAAGAAGCGCATCCGGTTCCATTGCCTGTGCCGGAACCAGGAAGGCAAGACGGTCATCGAGGGGGATGCCGACGTCATCGCCCCCAGCGACAAGGTCAAGCGGCCGCGCGCGGTGATGCCGCGCGTGCGCATGGCCGAGCGCGCCCACCTGCACGAACTGCTCGAGGCTGCGTCCCATCCCGAGCCGGTTTCCACGGCCGTGGTCCACCCGGTGGACCCGCATTCGCTCAAGGGCGCGATCCAGGCCGCGAACAAGGACCTGATCATCCCGGTACTGGTCGGTCCCGAGAAGCGGATCCGGCAAGCTGCGGAAGAAGCCGAGGTCGACATCTCGGATTTCGAGCTGGTGGCGACGAAGCACAGTCACGAGGCCGCGGAACGGGCCGTCGCGCTGGCACGCGAGGGCAAGGTGGGCGCATTGATGAAGGGCAGCCTGCACACCGACGAACTGCTGCGCGCAACGCTGCACCGGGAAAAGGGCCTGCGCACCGAGCGCCGCATGAGCCACGTGATGGCCTTCGACGTGCCGACCTACCCGCGCCCGCTATTCATCACCGACGCGGCGATCAACATCTACCCGTCGCTGGAAGACAAGGCCGACATGGTCCGCAACGCGATCGAGCTCGCGCACGCGGTGAAGATCGAGAATCCCAAGGTCGCGATCCTGTCTGCAATCGAAACCGTGAACCCGCGCATTTCTTCCACGCTGGAAGCGGCGGCATTATGCAAGATGGCCCAGCGCGGCCAGATCGAAGGCGGCAT
The DNA here is from genome assembly GCA_003550945.1 of Thioalkalivibrio sp. Classification (GTDB taxonomy): domain Bacteria; phylum Pseudomonadota; class Gammaproteobacteria; order Ectothiorhodospirales; family Ectothiorhodospiraceae; genus Thioalkalivibrio. The sequence goes on from PULL01000260.1 coordinate 4,832, forward strand.
CCTCGACGGCCCACTGGCCTTTGACAACGCGATCTCGGAGAGCGCTGCCCACGCCAAGGGCATCGACTCCGAAGTCGCCGGCCGCGCCGACATCCTGATCGCCCCCGACCTGGAAGCCGCGAACATGCTGGTGAAGCAGCTGACCTACCTCGCCGACGCCACCGGCGCCGGCGTCGTCGTCGGCGCCCGCGTCCCGATCATGCTCACCAGCCGCGCCGACGACGCCCTAACCCGCATGGCTTCCTGCGCCCTGGCCCTGCTCCTCGCCGAGCACCAGTCCCACCACGCGCCGTAGCGTCGCCCCGCCATCCATCCCGACCAGAAGCCGCTCCCACGAGATTGCGGGGCCGGCTTCCAGTCACGATGGTCCGGACAAAGCTGCGACCGGGACCCAACCCAGAAAGCCCTACTCCTAGTCGTCCAAAAGATCCAGCCATGTCGTACGGATCGGGGGACCATCAGGGGGATTGACGGTCAAGACAACCCCGCCCGGCACTTCTGCATCAATCCGCAATTCCATGCTCGTCCTTCCAGTGGTGATGCCGTCATCA